>JAKZUG010000602.1:0-9472 GCA_047516705.1 Candidatus Poribacteria bacterium
GGAACGACGTGGCAGTTTTCGAGAATGTCTTTCGCACCGTGTGCCATATACCATGCTGCATCAACATCTTGGAACGGGACAGGGTTTACCAGATACAGCTGCGACAGTCCCATTCCTTTCACAACTCTGGCAACAGACCCGATGTTTCCTGGTTCACGTGGTTCAAAGAGGATGACACGAATGTTAGCGAGATTCTCCGGCACTTCAACAGGAATGGCGCGGAAACTTCCAGTCGGTTGAATCGTCTTTTTGTGGGTGTTTATTGGCATATCATATAGGGTATCTGAAATCTTACAAATTGTCAAGTAGAATTGCTTCAGAATGGCTATGGGCTTAAGCACTTGCAATTTACTGCATTTTGGGGTATAATTAAAAAGATTTTAAATCGTGAAAATCGAATAATAGCAAATCAAGGGGTATCGCTTGCAAGCCGATATTTGTGAAAAGCCCGTATGTTCGTTTCTCTGAGTTCTTAGTGTTTTAGGCTTGCAGGTTTATAGAACTTGCTGTTGAGAGAACGCCCTGTAACGGCAAAATATTCATAGAGGGATCTATCTATCTTATGTCAACTAAAGTAGGAATAAATGGTTTTGGTCGGATTGGTCGGAACGCCTTTCGAGCGGCGTTGCAGAACCCTGCGTTAGATATAGAATTTGTGGCTATCAATGATTTGACGAACCCGGAAACGCTTGCGCATCTTCTAAAGTATGACTCTATCCATGGTATTTTGTCAGATGACATTGCTGCGACAGATAACGGCTTGGTGGTCAACGGGAAAGAGATACTGGTTCTCGCTGAACGCGACCCCGGCAGTCTGCCGTGGGGTGAACTCGGTGCGGATGTCGTTATTGAGTCCACCGGTTTCTTTACGGCACGGGAAGACGCTGAGAAGCATATCACATCTGGCGGCGCGAAAAAAGTGGTCATCTCCGCACCTGCGAAAGGTGAGGACATCACGATTGTCCTCGGTGTGAACGACGATAAATACGATAAGTCAGAACATCATATCATCTCTAACGCCTCATGTACGACGAACTGCCTTGCACCGGTCGCGAAAGTCTTGCACGAAGCATTTGGAATTGAAAGTGGATTGATGACGACTGTGCATGCCTATACCGGTGACCAGCGGGTTCATGATTTTCCGCATTCCGATATGCGCCGCGCCCGTGCCGCGACACTCTCCATGATTCCGACGACAACCGGTGCCGCTGCCGCAGTCGGGAAAGTTCTACCAGAATTGAACGGTAAACTTGATGGGTTTGCAATCCGTGTGCCAACCCCGAACGTTTCTGTGGTTGACCTTACTGTTGATCTCAAGCAGAAGCCGAGTACCGAAGCGGTTAACGCCGCGTTGAAAGAAGCAGCAGAAGGCAGCTTAGACGGAATCCTCGGTTATTCAGAACTCGAACTCGTTTCATCGGATTTCAACGGGAACAAACTCTCCTCTGTGCTTGACGCGCCCTTCACGAAGGTGATTGAAGGTGGGTTGATTAAAGTCCTTTCATGGTATGACAACGAGTGGGGGTACTCGAACCGTCTCGTCGAACTTATTGCACAGACACTTTAATGGAAAGGGCTATGCGAACACCTATCATTGCAGGAAATTGGAAACTGAACAAAACGATTTCGGAAGCAGTCGAACTCACAACGGCACTAAAGGCGTTAGTTGTAGAGGTTAACGACGTTGAAATCATCGTTGCCCCACCTTTTACAGCACTCGCAGCAGTTCGTGATGCAAGTGCTGACAGTAATAACATTCATCTCTCTGCGCAAGATGTCTACTCAGAGGACAGCGGTGCGTTTACTGGTGAAGTCTCCGCACCGATGCTCAAGGATGTCGGGTGTGATTACGTCATTGTCGGTCATTCGGAACGGCGGCAATACTTCGGTGAGACGAATGAGAGCGTTAATCAGAAGGTGAAAGCGGCGTTAGCACACGGATTAAAACCGATTATCTGTGTCGGTGAGCAACTTGAAGAACGGGAATCCGGACGGACAGAAGCGGTAATTGAAGACCATGTTACGGGTGGCATTGCGGGTTTATCCGCTGCCGACCTGTTATCTTGCGTCATCGCTTATGAACCGGTTTGGGCAATCGGCACTGGAAAAACCGCCTCGCCTGCCCAAGCACAGGAGGTTCACAGTTTCATTCGAGGGTTACTGACGAAGCTTTACTCAGCAGAAGTCGCATCACAGATATGCATTCAATACGGTGGCAGTGTTAAACCGGAAAATGCGTCGGAACTGATGACGCAACCGGATGTGGACGGAGCACTCGTTGGTGGCGCGAGCCTTGAGGCGGAGTCGTTTGCGCAAATCATAAAATTTGACCAATAGGAGGGAACTATTAGATGGGAATCATCATGGGTTTTGTATTATTCCTCTTCGTACCTGTCTGTGTTGTCCTGACGCTGATTATTCTATTACAGGACAGTAAAGGGGAAGGGCTTTCATCGAGCGCGTTCGGCGGGGCAGAGATGCAGTCTGTTTTTGGAGGGCGCGGTGCAGCGACCTTCCTCGGTAAACTGACGACATGGCTTGCCATCGCGTTCATGGTTATTTCACTTTTCCTGATGCGTTTCTATGGTGATGGCACCGGCGGTGGTGAACTCACACCGATTGAGCAGGAGACGACGCAAGAAAGTACAACCGAACCTGCTGACACTACAGGTGAAGGGACTGTTGAAACGCCGACAGAGGGAGACACCGCGGACGATGCCGCTGATTCGTCAAAGACAGAGATTGATGGTGGCACTACTGATGAAACAGAATAGCTTCGTAGGATCGGGTCCAAGTTTGAATCTGTAGTCACGCGGGAGGTCACTCCTACTGAAAAATCGCGACCGGGAGGTTGCTCCTACAGAAGAAAGGTCTGGATATGGCGCACGCGCCTACAACGCTTTCATGGACAGTACATCCACTCGTTGAAAATTGGCGCAAGTCTGTGCTATTAGTGCTTTTTCTGGCACTCCTCTTACTTATCATCTATCTGGGTTTCCAATTAATTTATGTCGCTGTCCTGTCTGCTATTTTTTTGATCGGATCGCTCTATAAATATTTTCTGCCGTTTCACCACCACTTTGAAGCGGATAAGCTTATCATCACAAGTTGCTGCTTCTACAGGCTGGAACGATCTTGGGAAACATTTCGCAGCTTTTACGTTGACGCGAACGGGGTACTGCTCAGCCCGTTCGCCCACCGAACACGCCTTGAAAACTTCCGCGGTGTTTATGTCCGATTTGGCAAACACTCCCCTGAAGAAGTTATTAATTTTATTACCAACAAAATTGACGTAGAACCTACTGCTTAAAAACAGTCAGCAAGAAAAGCAGTTAGCCATCAGCAAATAGGGTTTTGGGTTCACTGGATGTCTCTTTTATTGAAAGCCGATAGCCATTCTTCTGATGGCTGAAAGCTAATAAAGGAAATCCGAATGCCGAAAAAGATAAGGTGGGGCATACTCGGTCCCGGCACTATTGCACATAAATTCGCCACTGGATTGAAGGTGATTCCCGATGCGGCAATTACGGCTGTCGGTTCACGCGATCTCCAGAGAGCTAGGGCATTCGCTGATACATTTGATGTCCCACATAGACACGGTAATTACGTTGAACTGGCGAACAACTCTGAAGTGGATGTTGTCTATGTTGCCACGCCGCATCCTTTTCACAAAGAGTGCGCGATGCTGTGTCTGGAAGCCGGGAAAGCGGTTTTATGTGAGAAACCGCTCACGGTGGACGCAGAGCAGGCTTCAGAGATGATTGCGTCTGCACGAGCGTCTCAGCAATTTCTCATGGAAGCGATGTGGACACGCTTTATCCCTGTGATGGTTAAGGTGCGGGAATGGCTGGTTGATGGTGCTATAGGTGAACCACGCATGCTGACGGCAGATTTCGGAAATCGAGTGGTGCTAAGTATTGATAACATGGAGAGTCGGTTGTTCGCGCCGGAACTCGCGGGCGGCGCGCTATTGGATATTGGAGTCTATACCGTCTCTTTAGCTTCTATGGTGTTTGGCACGCCCGCGGAAATCACGAGTTTGGCACACGTCGGCGAAACTGGTGTTGATGAACAGGCGGCTATCCTGCTGGGCTATGGTTCAGGGCAAATCGCAAACTTATCCTGCGCTATCACGACACAGACCTCGCATGAAGCACGTATCTTCGGCACAAAAGGCTCAATACATATCCCCAACTTCTCGCGAGCCACTTCCGCAACGCTCGAAGTGATTGGAAGAGACCCATTACGGATTGAAATCCCATTCACTGCAAACGGTTATGAGCACCAAGCGATTGAGGTGATCAACTGTCTGCGGGAGGGTAAACTCGAAAGCGATGTGATGTCGTTAGATGAATCTTTATCCGTTATGAAAACCATGGATACTGTCAGGGGTCAGTGGGGGTTGGCATACCCGACGTTCGGTTCTGTTTTTGATAGCCCCCAAGACAGATCGGCAAGGTCATGTTAGAGGCAGCATCCCTGAAACTATTTGTGAATTTGGAGGATTAAATGAACACAAACCACACACAGACAATTGATACCACAGAACAGTTGAAAACCGTCGTTTTAGATGCGGTTGACACCCAAAGTGTCACAGATGTCCACACACATCTCTTTAGTCCTCCCTTCGGTGAGTTGTTATTGTGGGGTATTGATGAATTGCTTACTTATCACTACCTTGTCGCTGAAGTCTTCCGTAAATCGGATGTCTCTTACGAACAATTTTGGGCGATGACGAAAACGGAACAGGCGGACCTCATCTGGCAGACACTCTTTATTGAGAACTCACCGGTGAGTGAGGCGTGCCGCGGGATTGTGACGACTTTAAACGAATTGGGGTTGGATGTCGGTTCGCGCAATCTACAGGACTATCGCGACTACTTCGCGGATACGACCGTCGAGACATTTATTGACACGGTCTTTGAACGCGCAAAAGTCTCTAAAGTCGTGATGACGAACGACCCGTTTGACTCGGCAGAGGCACCGGTGTGGGAATCTGGAGATACTGGAGACACCCGTTTTGAAGCGGCACTTCGGATGGATGTCCTCATTAATGCCTATCAGGAAACCGCTTATGAGCACCTCCGGGGTCTCGGTTACGATGTTGATCCTGATTTATCAACAGAAAAGACCTACAAAGAGGTGCGGCGATTTTTAGAGGCGTGGATTCAGCGGATGAACCCACAGTATATGGCGGTCTCGCTCCCACCGGATTTCCAGTATCCCGACGACGGTATCCTTGGACGGTTGTTTGACAACTGCATATTACCAATCTCCCGTGAATTTAATGTCCCATTCGCGCTGATGATCGGTGTGAAACGTGCGGTTAACCCACAACTCCAGATGGCAGGCGACGGGAGTGGAAAGGCGGATCTGACGAGTCTGGAGACGCTACTCCGTGAAAACCCTGAGAACAAGTTTCTCGTTACCCTTTTATCTCGTGAGAACCAGCATGAACTATGTGTCATCGGGCGGAAATTCAAGAATCTGATGATATTCGGCTGCTGGTGGTTTATGAACAATCCGAGTGTCATTGAAGAGATCACACGCGAACGGCTTGAGCTGCTCGGTTTGAGTGTTATCCCACAGCATTCTGATGCACGAATCTTGGATCAACTCGTCTACAAGTGGAAACACTCACGTCAGATTATTGCCGACGTTCTGGTGGAGAAATATCAGACCCTGCTTGATGTCGGGTGGACGCTCACCTCGTCAGAGATCAAGCGGGATGTTAGCAACTTGTTCGGTGGAAATTTCGATCGGTTTCTGAATTTTTAACTATTGGGCTTCCGCTCCGATTTTTCCCCCTTCCGATTAACGGGTGGGGACCGCTGTCAAAATCAGGTTTCCGCCGAATTCTGAGATGGATTATAAAAGCACATAACGTGGGTTCGATATATGGATCTGGTTCCTGTTGGTTGCGTTGAACGAAAATCAGAGGAAGGTAGCATGCCAATACCTGCAGGACGGGGTTGTAATCCGACTCCTAAGTGATACCAGTTGTGTTCTAACAATCACATGGTGTATCATTACACTTAGGGCAGCCTTCGGCATAGATTAGTGCCGCATCTTCTAAGGAAATACCGAGCAGGCTGGCTAACGTAACGAGCCATGCAAATACATCGGCGAATTCCTCACGCAGGCGTTCCATGTCCTGTGGCTGTTTGCGGATTTCTTTTGCTAACTCACCGACCTCTTCTACAAACCATGTGAAGGTAAGCGGCACCCCACGCTCAGCATCGCGCGTGTAGTAAATCGCTTCAATCTGCTTCTGAAACGCTTCAATTGTCATCGAAAATTCCTTTTTTGTAGTTATCGGTTATCGGTTGTCGGTTAGTTTGTGATGCGGATTATAGTAAAGCCTATAATTACTTTTATACGCGAGTTGGCGAGGTTAGGAAACCTTGCCAGCGGGTGAGGAATTACCAAATCCTACAGTGTTCACATATTTTTCGGCTTTGCTATAACTTCTGATGCCTGAAAACTATCCTGTCTCTCGTTTACAATCCACCGAGACAGACAACTCATGTGTGCCACTCCCAAAGACGACCCCTTTCAGTGGTGTCACGTCTGCGTAGTCCCTACCCCAAGCGACAGTGATATGTCGATCGGTTGGCATCTGGTTATTCGTCGGATCGAAATCTACCCAGCCAAGTTGCGGGAGATAGACAGAGAACCATGCATGCGAAGCATCGGCACCCGCTAATGGTGCTTTGTCTAGTGGTGGATCGGTCTCAATATAACCGCTGACGTAACGGGCAGCGAATCCTAAGGCGCGTAGGCAGCCAATACCGAGATGCGCGAAATCTTGACAGACCCCTCGACGGTGATTTATCACATCAGCCAACGGGGTCACGATTGTTGTGAAATCCGGATCGTAGGTGAAATCGGTGTAGAGGCGGGTGCTTAAATCTTCAACGGCTTCCAGTAGTAGTCGTCCGTTGGTAAACGATGACCCAGCATAAGCATGGAGTTCGGGCATCGCTGGAATCATTGGGGAATTGAGAAAGTACTGCCGCATCTCCAGGGTTTCTGGGTCCGAATCTGTGTGTAGCTGCTGGTGCACCTCTTCCCAAGCCGAGTGTTCGGCGAAATTTAGCTGCATCTCTCTGTCGTTGACCTCCACATGACTCGTGACTGTAACGGTGAGTTGATTGTGAGGCTGCTGGATTGTGAAATAGTAGACGGTGTTTCCGAAAAAGTCTTGACGTTCTCGGCATTCCCTCGGTTCAGGTTGGACAACGAATTGGCTGTCATTGCACTGCTGGTATACGTGATGACGTGGTGTCAGTCGTGCTTCGTTATAGCAGAGACTCACTGGGTGGGTATAACTGTATTCAGTCTTATGGATTATCTGATAGTTCATAGGCTATGTGACGCGCGCCTGTCCTAAAGGCTGTCTGTTGTAATCAACTGCTGAGGTCTTTGGACGTGACTGAAATAGGTGTGTGTGAGGACATCAGAAATATCAATCAGTATCTGTGCGAGACGAACGAGGAGTTTTTCTAATCCATGCCGTTGTGTTGTGTGCTCCGAACGCTCGGCGAGATCGATTGTATTGGAAAGTTGGAGCTGCGTTAGTGCTTCCAAAATAAGCTGTTCCTCTTCACTGAGCCGGTACCCGAGTTTTTCTCTTGGTAGAACGCGAATCTGTTCCTGAAGTCGTTTAAGTTGATAGAGGAGCGAGCGCGGATTATCTTCATCGAGAAGTAGCAGCTCAAGTACTGTCGGAAAGTGCAGGGCTGCACGGTAACCGCTCCGGTAGGTGATGAGGCTTTCAGCGGCGGCGAGGACAGATTCAAGCAGCAGATCTTCGATCCATTTGTCTGGCACAGCAACGAGACTTGAGCGACACAGCACAATAAGAAGGAGTGCACGTTCGATACGTCGTCCCATATCCAAACTAATCCAGCCAATCGTCTGGGTCATGCTTTCGGCGTTAAGTCCACTCAATGCTGAGAGAAAAATCATGAGTTGATCGAGTGAAGCCAATTCCGCCTCTTGCAACACGAGATCTGTCAATATCTGTGCGCTTGTGTCACCATCTTCGGGGACGCTATTTTCGAGCGTGGTACATAGATTCTCAATATTATTCATTACACGCCAAGTGTCAGTAGACCAGCGGTCCCGAACTGCGTATGCCGCACTTACAAGTGCCTGAAGCGTTGACACTAAACTCCCGCTGTTCTCTGTGTCGAGCATGATTGAGAGAAGTTCGCTTTCTAACGACTGTTCGCTTTTATTGGAGAAACCCGGATGCGAAGAGGTTAAACCTGTCAGGGAGCGGAGCATACTACGAAGATAGTTGAGTTCGGAGACTTCCCTCGTTTCTTCGCCGAAGGTCTCTGTGAAGCGGGTGGAAGGCGACACTTGCCCTAAGCGCGATGTCTCTAAACCCATCTTACCCATTTTGGCTTTATCCAGCATAATTCGGAGTAGGCGCGCTTGTCCCTCCGCGCGTTCCGCATAGCGTCCGACCCAAAATAGATTTTCAGCTGCCCGGCTTGACAAGCCCACTGAAGCACCGGCAGCTTGTATCCACCATGTTCGTTGTTGCCATAAACTGATATGCGGTTCTGGTTCGGGCGCGAGGATCCATGTGTCTTTACTAGGTTGTGTTTACATTTGAAAAGGTATTGAAAATAAAAGTTATTTGGGTATAGTATTTGTATGAAACAGACAGAAAATACCCAAAAACTTCCA
This sequence comes from Candidatus Poribacteria bacterium, assembly GCA_047516705.1. Taxonomy (GTDB): domain Bacteria; phylum Poribacteria; class WGA-4E; order WGA-4E; family WGA-3G; genus WGA-3G. The sequence continues at coordinate 8,704 of JAKZUG010000602.1, forward strand.
TTGGAAATATCAGATGCGGTGTGGGAGAAAATACATCCTTTCCTCCTTGAGTGTCCAAACGTCTACGTCGGAGACCCACACCACTGCCGAGTCTTCCTTTCCGCTATCTTATGGATAGCAAAAGAAGGAGCCACCTGGCGCGCACTCCCAGACGCTTATGGAAACTGGAACGCTATTTATCAGCGGTTCAGTCGCTGGTCTGACGCAGGTGTCTTTGAAACTTTACAACACTACTTTCACAGTGATGCTGAAGTCTCAACCGTCTTTATGGATAGCAGGATCGTTCGCGCAAATGCTTCCGCTGCGGGTGCGTCTAAAAAAAAGATGGACAAGAAGCAGAAGCACTTGGTCGCAGTTGTGGCGGTTTCTCAACGAAAATAAATGTATTACTCAGCGAGAAAAATGTGCCGTTGCGTATCACGTTGACCCCCGGACAACGTCATGATGTCAAGGAGGCACCTGCGTTTCTTGAAGGCATTGCGTGTCAATGCCTTATCGCAGATAGGGGGTACGACTCAGATGCGTTTATAGAAGTGCTGACTTCAAGAGACATTGAGGTCGTCATCCCGCCTCGTAAGAGTCGGATAGAACCTCGAGATTACGATAAAGAGAAGTATAAGAGTCGTAACATTATAGAACGTTTCATTGGATACCTCAAGCGTTATCGTCGCGTTGCGACGCGGTAGGATAAGTTAGCAAGCCGATACCTCGGTTTCGTCTATTTTGCAGCTATTCTCATTCAGGGCAGATGAAATATAAACACAACCTA
>JAKZUG010000603.1:0-4201 GCA_047516705.1 Candidatus Poribacteria bacterium
GGGTTTTGCGGTATACAAGTTTATGCCTAAGATCCGGCGCAGTTGAAAACTACGCTTACCGCTTCTGGAGACCAAGGCTGTCGTTTTCTTCTTAAATTGACACCTATGGTACACCGCAAAACCGCACCTACCGGACCTGGGATGAAAACCGGACGAAAAAATGGGAGAACTGAATGGCTCTGGCTGCTAACTATAAAGCCCTTGACAACAGCGTTGCATGTCAACTATAATTGTCAAAAATCGTTAATAAGACAGGAGCAAGTCGTGATGAACCGTGCAACACCGAAAGTTACCGTCGTCGGGAGTCTGAACATTGATCTGGTGTGCCACGCAACTCGGCGACCCGATAAAGGCGAAACGCTCATCGGCGATGCTTTTGATATTTTCACAGGTGGGAAAGGATTTAATCAAGCAACTGCTGCAGCACGGTTGGGTGCAGAAGTTACGCTTGTCGGAAGTGTCGGTGCAGATCCTTTCGGCGATATGCTACTCACCGCGATAGAGAATGAACATATCAATAGCAGGTTTGTCACAAGACGTACGGACATCGGCACAGGCGTAGCAACAATCGTCATTGAACCGGATGGTGATAATAGCATTATCGTTGTACCGCGCGCAAATATGGCACTCACGATAGCAGATATAGATGCTGCCGCTGGCTGCATCGCAGACGCGGATGTGCTCCTTCTACAATTGGAAACTCCTATTGACGCATCTGAACACGCAGCAGCAATTGCCAAAAGACACAGTACAACGGTGATCCTAAATCCTGCACCTGCACAACCGCTACCGGACAGCCTTTTAAGATATGTTGATATCCTCACCCCGAACCAATCCGAAACAGAACTGTTGTCGGGGATGAAGGTTAGCAGTCACGAAGAAGCATGTCGTGCAGCGGGGGTGTTACGCGCTCACATGATGGATGCAGAAAACGCCGCCGTCGTGCTAACCCTTGGTGAACAAGGGGCGTTGATGTTGACAGCCACAGTATCTGAGCGTGTCGCCGCGCTGTCTGTTGAGCCTGTAGATACGACAGGTGCGGGTGACGCATTTTGTGGCGCACTGGCAACCGCATTGGCAACTGGTGAAACCCTACGCCCAGCGGTTGCGTTTGCAAATGCCGCAGGCGCAGCAGCAGTCACTGTCGTTGGCGCGACACCTTCCATGCCGACACGTGCGAAAATCGAACGTCTATTAGAATCCAGAAAATAAAAATTTCAGGGTCAAAGAACCGTCCTCTATAGTCCATCAAAGGAAAAATAAAATGAAAAAAACAGTGCTAAATCCCATACTTATCGTGTTAATTATAAACTTAATAATCAACATGTCTTTTTCACAGGTTTCCATCGCTGCGGAAAAATGGGAAGCGAACATAAGAAAAGACTTTGCAAAGGTCCTACGAGAAAAAAAGAAGCCTGCCGAGAAACACCGCGAATTCATCCTCAAGTGGCAGAAACATGGACGACTCTCCACACTCCTAACACTTTATGAAACAGAAAAAGAGAATTCTCAGGGACAGCAGCCCTCATCTCCTGCAATGAAGGCTGGTTTCTACTACGGCTTAGGCTACGTACACGCGCTTGAAGCCACGAAAACCGATGAGGCGTTTGACACGGCGGTCGCCTATCTACAACATGCCCTCGAAATTGAGCCAGATCTCTTTTGGGCACGTTTCAATTTGGGTGGTATCTATCAACAACAAAGTAACAACGAATTGGCACTTGCGGAATTTGAGGTGTGCGTCCGTTTGAACCCTAACTACTACCCCGTTTACTATCGGATCGGTGAGATTTATCGGAAACAGCAAAACTACACAGAAGCACTCAACGCCTTTGAGACAGCGCGAAAGTTAAATCGGAAATGGGAATATCCACAATACGGTATCGGTTTGGTCTACTTCGCACAAGGTGAGACAGACCGCGCCCGCGAAGCGTTTGAAAATATTACGCATCAAAAGAAAAAGTTCGCGCCCGCCTACATCAAGCTCGGCCAAATTCTCGCTACACAAGGATTTTTCGATGACGCTTTAGCAGAATATGCCAAAGCAGCACAGTATCAAACCTACTCAGGACAAGATCTTTACGAACTTGCGGTTATCTTTGATGAAAAAGGCAATACGGATGGCGCGATTCAACTGTATCAACGTACTCTTGAGATTGAGCCAACCCATGGGCAATCGCATTTAGCACTTGGAGAAACTTTCTATGTCAGCGGTAATACCGAGACTGCACTACACCATTACCAACAAGCGTTATCCGTCATGCCAAGCATTAAGGACACTTTCTATGAACCGTTGGAACCTTACTTCACGGGGTTGATGACACCGGATCAAGCGATGCCACTTTTAGAGAAAGCAATGTTCGTCCTCCCGGACGATCCACGCTCCTACTTTTATGCAGGTACTGTTGAAGCCGATGCAGGCAACACCGAAAAAGCCATCCAACATTATGAGAAAACAATTGAAATAATTAAAGCGGACGCAAGTTATCTACAAATTGAACTCCCTTTGGGGAATTTCAATGAAGTTTACTTCAAACTCGGCGAACTTCACCACCAACAGGGCGATGTGGACACAGCGGTAAGTTACTTCAAACAAGCATTGGAATTGAATCCAGAGTTAGCGGACAGATTCCTCGTGCAGGGACAGCGTGCTTTCGATGAAGAAAACTATCAAGATGCCATTGAGCCTATAAATATCCACCTTCTGCTATTTCCTGAAGATGTTAGTGCCACTTATCTCCTCGGACAAAGCTACGAGGTAAGCGGCGATGCAGACAGTGCTATCACTTTTTATGAACGCACTCTGGCATTAGACCCTCAACGACCGGATGTGCTTTTCAAAATGGTCCACATCTACCGAGGACGCGAGGCGCATCAACAGACGGTTGATACCTTACTACGAATTATTGAAATCGCACCTGAAACCACTGAAGCACACTATCTGTTGGCACTGTCTTACCTCTCGCTAAAGCAGCCCAACGATGCGCTACCAGCATTCCTCGAAACGATTCAATTGCGTCCTGACGATGTTGCAGCGCATTACCATGCAGCAATCCTGTCTGAACAGAAAGGTGAGATAAACAATGCTATCGTGCACTATGAGAAAACAATCGCGCTTGATACGACGCTGCTTGAAAGCGACATCGGACGTAGCCTACAAACCCCGATGCCAGAGGTCAAGGCAACTGAAGTTGAACCTTTTTTCCGTCTCGGTGCTATCTATCGTCAACGCAATGAGGAAGACAACATTATTCGCGTCTATCAACCCGCCTTAGAAATTGAACCCGAACACCCTGAAATCCACCACCTTCTCGCAGTTATCTTCGAGAAACGGGACGAACGCGACAACGCGATCCGATACTACGGATTAGCGAACCATTACAACCCGGATAACTTCGACTGGCACTACAGTTACGCACGCCTGCTCGATCGACACGCCGAAACGCTCGGTGACGATTATCATAAAAATGCCGAGATGGCTGTTCAGGAATATACCGCAACTATTGCTCTGAATCCAGACTATGTGGATGCCTACTTCTACCGTGGAATGCTCACGCTTCGTTACCGGCAGATTGGCAAAACGCTTTATCGCTACAGCCAAATTTTAGAGGATTTCAAACAGGTGGCTGAGATTCAACCCAGAAATCGTGAGGCGGGCTATAATATCGGTGTCATTTACCTCGAAATTGATAGACACAACCTCGCAAAAGAGGCATTTAAAAATATGCTCTCTTACGCCCCAAAATATAGAGGGATCCACCTACATCTGGGAGAAATCGCAGAATGGGAGCAGGCATGGAAACAGGCAATCAAACACTACGAAGCGGAAGCAGCACTTATTCAACAACCCCCTGAAAAAGGGGACGACATTGCCGCCAAGACTTATCAACGCCTCGGCGATCTTTACTATGCTCACACGTTGGATTACAATAAGGCAAAAGAGACTTTAGAGAAGGCACTCGCTTTAGACGACACGCATGTACCGACGCTGCTCAGTTACGCGAATAACCTCTTCAGCATGGATCTACTCGGTGCAGCTGCGGAACAGTTTGAACGTGTGATACAACTGGATCCGGATAACTTGACTGCGAACTATAACCTCGCGTTGATGTATGAATACACGGAAAAGAGTGAGCAGGCAAAAGCACAATGGAAACGCTTTCTCGAGCTCAATCCACCAGAGCAGTGGAAAATTGAGGCA
>JAKZUG010000604.1:0-9265 GCA_047516705.1 Candidatus Poribacteria bacterium
TGTGAAACCTCCACAGGATAGAGGCTCTTAATAAAGAGAAAAAATGCGATGCCTAAAAGCCCCCAAAGTAAGAGGTAGCCGCTGATGAGACGAAGGGCACCTGAAATCAAAAGCGTGGTACGGAAATCGTATTTCTTCAGGCGGAAGAACACCTCTCCAATACGTCGCCTATAGAAAAAAATGGTGCCGGCTCCAAGTGTGATGCCCGCGATGCTTCCAATGAGGAGACCCGTTTTACCAGACATCTGGAAATCCGTAGGTATATCCTGCAAAAGCGGCGCAGCCTCTGTGTTTCGCAAGACTAAAAACCCAATGAGGCATCCCAAACCGCACTGAAAAGCGAGTTGGAAGCACGTAGCAAGGACCGCCCTTTTTTTCTCTATCCCGAACTTGCGCGACAGAGAAAGCATCCACACAAATTGCCCGACTTTTCCGGGCAAATACCGCCCAAGTTGTGATAACCGAAAAAAAGTCCAGCCTAATAGAAAGGAGGATTCTGATTTTTCGCTCCCTGCCCAATAGACGAAAAGCCACGGCACGCCAAGCAGGGCAAAGTAGACAGATAGGAGTATTAGAGACACTATCAGCCAGAATGGTTGGAACACTATCGCTTCTGTTTCAAGTGCTGTAAGCAGACCGTAAAGTCTCTTGGTGAGGAAGCAGAGAATCGCTAGCGCAATCAGAAGCCTACCGTATCGCAGCAGCCGCGAGCGAATCATGTTCAAAGTGTCTCCTTGACTTTGCGAGAAATATGTTCGGCATCGGTTTTCTCTCCGATCACCTGTCGTTCCAGCCGGGAGATTAACCGGATAATGAGTTCGCCCAATAACCCGATAGAGAAAAACTGTCCGCCTAAAATTACCATCAAAACAGACAACATCAATAGTGGACGGAAGCCGATCCCACCTTGCACTACCCATAAAACAGCGAGATAAAACCCAATGAGAATGCCGGTAAAGGCGACAGCTGCGCCAATGGTGCCGAAAACGTGGAGTGGACGTTTGAGGTATTTCGTTAGGAATAGGACAGTGAAAAGATCAAAGAACCCTTTCGGTATCCGTTTGAACCCGTACTTAGAGACTCCAAACTGCCGCGGATGATGTCGGACCTTTACTTCACCGATTTTATAGCCTACTTGGTGTGCTAATATTGGGATATACCGATGTAAGTCGCCGTAGAGATGTAGTTCTTTGACGACTTCGGCACGGTAGGCTTTGAAGCCACAATTCATGTCGTGGAGTTTCACACCCGTAGAAAACGCAGTGACGCGATTGAAAACAAAAGAGAATGCTCGTTTCTCAAACGGATCCTTACGCGGGTATTTCCACCCAGAGACAACGTCGTAGTTCTTGTCGTAAAGGGCTCCTAACAACTTCGGTATCTCGCCTGGGTCGTCTTGGAGATCTGCGTCCATGGTGATGACGATATCGCCGGTCGCTGCATCAAATCCTGCCATCAATGCTTCCGCCTTACCCCGATTATGTTTAAAATGGATCACATGCACCCGCGGCAGCTGTGTCTCCACTGACAGCATATCTAAAACCGATGCCGTCGCGTCGGTGCTGCCATCGTTGATGAAGATGACCTCTGCACCGTGGTAGGCGTGCCTTTTCAGGACGGCTTGAATCTGCTCTAACAAAATAGGGAGCGATTCCGCCTCGTTGTATGCCGGTATCACGATAGAGAGTAATGGCGAGTCAGATGTTGTTTTTGACACTATGTTGGTAAACTCCCTTGATTTGTTTAATCACTTGATCCCAAGTGAGTTCGTTAAGAATTCGCTGTTGTCCTGCACATCCAAGTTGCTCGCGTTTTGGCTTATCCGTGAGCAACCTAACAAGTGCCTCGGCTAATTGCGAGATGTTCTTCTCTTCTACCAAAATCCCTGTTTCTCCGTCCCTGACGACGACAGGGATACCGGAAATTCCAGAGGCGACGACCGGTTTTCCACATGCCATCGCCTCTAAAATTACATTCGGGCAGCCATCTACGTTGCCTTCAGGGTCAAAAACTGCGGGGAGTGTAAAGATGTCGCAGAGATGGAAGTAGGCAGGCACTTCAGAGCGATTAATGGTACCGGTGAACCTGACGCTATCTGAAACGTTGAGTTCTTTCGCCATCATTTTCAATCTGCTAAGGTCGGTGCCGTCGCCGCCAATGATAAGTGTGACGTTTGGATACTGCTCTTTTACCAAAGGGAGTGCTTGAATCAGGATGTCAAACCCTTTTTTCAAAACAATGCGTCCTAATGCAAAAACGACGGCATCACCTTCTGGAATTGACAGCTGCTGGTGTAGCGCATTGAGTTGGGAAGATGGAGGCATAGGGAACAGACTCGGGTGACTCCCGTTGGGTATTAAACGTCTCTTTTCCTGCGGCACCCCAAAGTCTTCTAAGTCCGGAAAGAATGTAGGTGTCACACTCGTCACCATCGAGGCTTGCTTGAGCGTCCAACGTGCTAGGGCGCGGAAGATTGGATTTTGTTTTGAGATGAAAATGTCTGAACCGCGCAGGGCAATCATCAGAGGGACTTTACAGAACTTGCTCACAACTGCACCGATGAACCCGTTAGGCAAAAGCCAAAACGTATGAATCAGATCGAATCGGTGTTTACGATGCAATCGGAACAGGTGGAAAATGCCAAACAAGAACATGAAGGGTGCAAGCAGATAAACGTATTTTTTCATCTTACAATCGTTGACCAGCGTGTTGGCGTAGCCAAGCAGCTGCAGCCGCCGTGGAAAAAAGTAGGGATAGGTCTGTAGATTCACGCCATGGTCTGCCAAGGTGCGCGCGAACTTCGGCGTATCGGGTGCCAGCACGGTGACATCAACACCCTGTTTCTGGAGTGTTTCTGCTGTGAATTCGACGAAAGGTGCTGTTATGTCATCGGGAAAACGGGGATATGCATGTGTGAGTAGACATACTTTCATAGCGATTTTACCTCACGCGATAGATTCCAGACATGCTCAATGCCGTTTAGGGTAATGGTGTGTTCTAATTGCCCACCTCGCGTTCCTTCCTGAGGTGCCCAGTCAATTTGTGAATCTCAGACGTAGATAACTTTGTAATCGACCGGAGGATCTTCAATAAACTTTGGGGCAATTGGTAGACGGTACCTATAAAATAGAGAGGAAAAATTGAACACCTATTGTAAAGGCTTGTACTATCATTCTGTTTCTACCGTGTTAAAGGCTTCATTAAAAAGCGCGTAGGTGGCACATTTTTGGTTTTCGCATGCCTCTGCTATCAACAATGAGAGTAGGTCATCAAACCAGGGATACATCTGCCGTGCAAGTTTGATCGACAACTTTTCTGGCTTTATATCTTCCCTATCAATCTGTACCAGTTCTCGGTTTATCGATAGTGGTATCTCTATGGTTATCATTTCAGTTGGCTCAGTTAGTTGTTTCATTTTTATCTTCCTTTGATTTGATGTAGACAACCCCATATATTCCGCAAACTTTTCTACATGAATATAGGCGTTGCCACCCTTCGGGTAAAGGATCCGACAGATGGTGACGTTTCCGCGAAAGTAACGTATGACTCTCTTTATAATTAAAGACAAAATTTTGTGTCAAAAGGGTGCATATAGCCGAAAAGAGGTGGAAGTTGGTTGTCGGTTAGGGGTAGGGTTGTGATACTAAGTCGGGCTTTACCACGTCTCTGGCGATGAGGAGACAGGAGGTGGAAACGAGGTATCGCGGGAAAGATCACTCACCGCCAGAAGAAGTAGACGAGGCGGGGGAAGATGCCGGGCAATTGGGAGCCTCCCCCATAAGTTGATGTGTTTATTGGTATGAATCCCGCGCTGTTACGAACCCATCAGCAGGAGAGGGTTATCGACTGTTTTTGCTAAGCGTTGCTTCAAGTTCGGAGATTTGATGCTCAAAGGATTTGACCTGCATTGTAAGATATTGGATTTCTGCTCTAATGACTGCGACTATCTCTTGGGCATCCGACAGTTCAGAAACAGGTTTGGGGTTTTCAAAAATTCGCCAAGTACTACCTGAGCCTTTGGAAATATTTTCGGCAAACCCCTTGTCTTTAAGATATCTTAGCGCGGCTTTGATGGGGTTTGTTTTAGCTGTTGATGGAAGTCCGCCATGTGATTGATGGTGTTGGATAACACCGTCATCAATCTCTCGCCTGCTCACTGTTTTTCCTGCGAATTGTTCTAAGATGATTGCTTTGGCGATTTTGGGCTTAAGGCGCGCCCCTTTATATCTATAGTTTGGATCCATGTTTTCTATTCCTTCCTTTAATCATCAAGGATCGGGTTAGTTTGGTACATCTCCGAGTTTTAAACATGAATACGTACTCTGCCTTTTATAATTAAAGACACATTTTGTGTCCGAAAGGGTGCATAATGGGGAAAATCGAAATCTGTTTTAACAAATATGCTTTCGTCAATAGTCATAGCACCCAAAACTAAAGCATTGGGAAACTTGTGCTTCATCAGTAGTGTCGCGACCGGGAGGTCGCTCCTACAATAGGTTATTCGGTGGTGACACTGGTGATTAAAGTTTAGAACGAATTGGCTATATGCATTTGTTCCTCAAGTGAGATATGGAACATGCCGTGATCGCGGGTTCCGACGTAAAGTTGATCGTTACTGAGAACGAAGGCTCGAATTTCGCTGGGAACCTCTGAGAACAGCAGTTCCCAGTTGCCATGGGTATCTAATCGGTATGCACCACTATCGCCGACACCATAGATTGTAGTGCTGTCTGCAGCGAATCTGTCTATGACGGTAGGCATCCGGGTTTTATTGGTGATGACCCGCCAGTGTTCTCCAGTTTGTGAGATCAAGACACCTTTGTCGGTTGCGATACAAATCGTTGAACCTACGAAGGTAATATCCTTGAAATGCGCAAAGCGAAGTGGCAGACTTGACGTGATGTCTTTCCAGCTGCCTCCGCTGTCAAGGGATTGAAACAACTTTCCATTCGGCTTACCGGCGTAGACGGTTTCACCTGAAACAGCCAATGCAGATTCCGGATCGATATCGACTAATCCTGTGTCTGTCCATTCGGGATTGCCGGGTTCCCATTTGAAAAGCCGCTGCCTGTATTCAGCGTAAAAGGTCCCACCACCGACAGCGAATGCTCCAATTCCGGTGTGTTTTTTTCTAAGTAGATGCAACATATATGCTGAGATATTGCCATTTTCTGGTGCTGCCTCGGCTTCAAAAGCGGGGACACCTTGAATGGGGATAAGTTCATTACCAGCGGCGGATATGCGAAAAAGACTCGGATTATTGTCCTCAATCGAAATAGCATAAAGGATATTATCGGCGATCGCTAACTTTGTGTTAAGATAAAAATCGATATGTGATTGGGGTGTGTGCCTGTCAGTATCAAAGCGGACGCTTTCCCAAGACTCACCGCCGTCAGTTGACTGGACAATGTCCGCGCCGCTATGCATATAGAGTCTATGATTTAGGGCAATCAAGTCGTGTATTTCGGGACCTGTCATCCCGTTGACAAATGGATGCCAGGACTCACCGGCATCGGTTGTGCGGCTGACACCGAATGCATCGGCTTTGTAAAATGTATTCTTATCAGTAGCCGCTGCTGGGAATCTCGGAGCATAGATTGAATTGCTGTTAGATCTGAGGGGGGTCCAGGTTTTCCCACCATCAATGGATCGAAATTCAGCTACTCCGAGGACTAAGAGCGTTTTACCTGCAGCCAAAACCTGTATGGCAGATCTTAAGTTTATGACTTTGGATTCATCTGTAGGTGTTATTTCAGTCCATGATGCTCCAAGATCTACTGAGTGGAAAACCTTTTTTTCTAATGCTTCAGGGGTCGTTATTTTTGGAAATGATTTACTGGATTCCGAGTAGACGATATCAGGTGCCATTCCGACATAGAGGTTGTTTTCGTCAACGGTCAAGGCATAAACGGCACCGGATGTATTGGTGAGCAATTGTTGCCAGTTGTTTGAACCGAGGCGATAGAGCCCTCGGTTTGTGCCAGCGAATAGGGTGTTTCCAACTGCGGCGACTGTATAAACCCGTCTCTCCGCTAATCCGTTGTTTAGAGGTGTCCACCGCTGACCGGCATCAGTAGATCGAAAGATCCCTTTCTCTTGAAGGGCAAGATACAGCGTTACAGCTGCTTTCGGATCGTGTTTTTGGATTGCCGCTGTGACGATGAGTCCATTTGCGATGCCCTTCGGACGCGGTCCAAGAGGATTCCACGTTTCACCGCCATCTTCTGAAGCGAGTGCCTCATCAGCGGAAACAGTATAGAGGGTGCCTTGGTATTCTGTCATAGGCACTCGGTACTGTCCGGTGGGGATATCGGTGTTAATAAGCACCCATGTTGCGTCGGGTGTCAATTTATAGAGACCTGTTCTTGCGGCAGCGTAGATCGTTCCGTCAGCAGCTTTAAAGATGTCGTAGACAACACTGCCTTTCGGCCCGATTGACTGTGTCCACTGTGAAGCGGCAAACTTGGCAGCATCGTCGTCCCATGCGTTTGTTGTGAGGGTGGTCTGCGAGGTTTGCATGCCGGCACCGCTGTTTTTACCGGGGATGATTGTTTTGCCGATCTGATTCCGCACAGCAGGTTTTGCGACAATATCAATGAGGATAGGTTCATCAACGAGTTCAATGGTAGGTTCAGATTGCGCGTCAAAACTGTATGGCTGCTGAAACCGGAGGAGGTATTGACTGCCGATGCCGAAGAGTATCACCAATGCCACTGCAGCACCGAAAGCTGCCCAAGGGAGTAAGGGTTTCTTGACCGGTGGTGCCGGTGTCGGGCTCAGGTCGGCAATGTGTCGCATGACGTTTTCAATGAGATTGTCAGACAGTTGCACACCGTTAAGTGTTTCTCGGACCAATGTTTCTTCTTCTTCTTGTAAACGCTTGCGGGCACGGCGGAGTCGGCTCTTAATTGTATTCACCGACACGCCTAAAAATTTGCCGATCTCCTTCGCTGTCATTTTACCGAGATAGTGGAGCGTCACGACGGTGCGTTCACTCTCCGGTAGTTGCTGTAGGAGCGTTTTGGCGAGATTCTGGCGCTGATTAGTAATTTCAGTTTCACGTTGATGCGACGTATGATGTGCGTAAGAAGCCTCTTCAACTTCTTCTGGGGGTGTGTTCTCTAACGATTGCATATTCAACTTGTCCATTTTAGCTTTATTCCGCTTTATCCAATTAATGCAAAGTCGATTCGCGATGACATAAAGCCAACCATCAAATCGGTTTGGATCTTCTAATGTTCCAAGTTTTTTGTAGACTCGGATAAAGGTGTCTTGGGTAATTTCCTCCGCAATATGAAAATCCCCAATTTTCCGCCATATAAGCGCATGAACACCGTTTTGGTGTTTCCGCATTAATGTACCGAAAGCCGCATCGTCACCCGACAAGATTCTGCGAATCAGCTGAACATTGTCATCTACCATCAGAATTCTCCCTGCTATAGGTTGAGTCACAGTGATATATCTCTGAGTGGCAAAATGCACAGGTTCTCAAGATATCAACCCCTACTCAAGCTCATGAAATCTATTGAAACATGCCCGACATGTGATGGTATCGGTATATTCGTGTATTAAAAGAGCGTTACGCTGCTCTTTTAATTAAAAGACACAATTTATTGCAGAAAGGGTGCATTTAAGGTCAAAAAAGCAGTTTTTTTTTATTTAAGGGTTAGTGGTCTATTATTGTAACCCAAGTTGCCACTTTCAAAAAAGCGAGATTATTTTCATCGCGTTTTGGGTTTCTTCGGATTTCCGTCAACGATTGGGGTATAGAAAATCACGAGTCGTTTACTCCAAAGCCCCAGAGGGGCGACATGTGTGTAGAAACGCGACGAACCCCAAGTCTAAAGCCCCAGCGGGGCGACATGTGTATCATTGAAACATCTCTAATTATCCAATATAAATTGTACTTGAATATCTATAACTTTTTTAGGTAGCAACTTGGGTTATAATAACTGAGAACTGAGAACTGAGAACTGAATGGTTCTGAAATAAGTTTGACAATTCGTGATTTGCTATGTTAAAATATGTTTAAAATAAATTGCCACAGAAGTGGAGTAAAGCATGACGGAACAGAATGGTAAGAAAAATGTAGTTGAAAGTCAAGAGCAGACCGAGGCATCAAGTGGTGTTATCATTAACGCTTCACAGCTGCAGTCGCTTGACATTAGCGATCGGTTCACACGGACGAAAACAGTGACCGGATGGCGCATTAAATTGGAAGCATCCGCTCGCGTCACTGTCAACTTTATAACGAGTATGCGGAAGCTGGAAATCACACTCATGCCGAACGATTGTATTGAACGTGACGGCGAGGACCTAATTCTGATGCGGAATAACCCTGCTGACGCGTATGGTTCACAAAGAGGTGTATCGTCATCGCCACTTTCGCGGCCGAGTAAACGGCCATTGGCTTCTGAAGGGTCTGAGAATTAGACAGTCTGATTCTCTTTTCATCAGGAAAGCATAGGGGGTGACTGCCCATTCTGGAACGTATCTACCGACTTCTCTCAAGTTTAAAGGGTGGAACAATGATCCCTACAGAGGTAGTGCTGAGCCCACAAAGCTACGCGCAAGTTGTCTCTGAACTCGCTGAAACGCTTGGTTACGAAGGTATATCGCATTTGCAGCTCGCGCATCATTTCACCTTAACAGTTTCTATCCAACAAGAAAATACAGATCTGGTTGTCTTGAAAGAGTTGACCCCGAATCCGTGTCCAATCTGTCACCGTCGCCTGACATTCCTTCGGGAAACAATGGATCGTTTTGAAAACGACGGTTCCCAACAGATTTGTTGTTCTATGGGCCACCGCTATCCGGGTGAACTGAAGGTGTACTACCTGGACATTTTCCAACACACCGCGGGCGACGAAGTGGAGAAACCCGTGAAGGCGTGTCCAGAGTGTCACGGTGAAAACATCCAGTATTTGGCAGTGAATGTGATGTTTTGTCTTGATTGTGATTGGGATAGCGGGATGGAGCCACGGTATCAGATACCGAGTGTCGGGGAATAATCGAGGATTTAGTTCAGTTGTGTTGGGTGGAGTGCTTGTACGCACACCATAAGTGCCAATTTAAGAAAAAACAAACGTCGCGGCACCGAACCTACCGGGCCTGGAGGACGGCGAAATTGACACCCATGGTGCGGTTAGATGAAGTTTATAGTAAAATCGGAAAATATGTTGACATTTTGGGAAACAAAACACCCCACCTTCGCTGGCGGGGTTTCTAACCCCGCCTATCTACAATGTCCAAGTAATTATAGATT
>JAKZUG010000605.1:0-4626 GCA_047516705.1 Candidatus Poribacteria bacterium
AAGATTTTTCAAAAGTTACTGAAGACAGTAAAAGCTACCAAGGTTTTTTTACGCTTTACGAAAAAAAAGAGAATCTCTATTGCGAAATTCAACCGTCACAATTAGAGCAGCCTTTTCTATGCATGATTAGTCTTTCACGCGGTCTGGGGAGAGGCTACCTGATCTCAGGGATGACGATGGATGAGTGGCTGCTTGTCTGGAAGCGTGTTGGTGACCGTGTGCATCTCGTGCGAAAAAATGTGCGTTTCCGTGCTGATAAAGGGACACCAACTGCACAAGCAGTTGACTACAGTTACAGCGACTCTGTGCTATTTTCCCTTAAAATCGAAAGCATACATCCGCAACGGCGGAGTCTATTGGTGAATATCGCACCCGTCTTTATGTCCGATCTACCACCTTTGGCGGGTGATATCGGTGGGGGTGCTCGTTTTGACAAAACGCGTAGCACTTGGGGCACAATCAAGGCGTTCCCGAAGAACGTTGAATTGCGGGTTGAAGCGGTTTACGCGGCGAGCGGCAATATAACAACCGTCCCGGATAGTCGTGGTATCCAGTTGACCTTGCACTACAGCCTCTCTAAACTTCCCTCAAACAATTATCGCTCCCGGTTGGCTGACGACCGAGTCGGACATTTTATGACAACGGTCAAAGACTATTCACTTCTAACCAGCGATGCACCGTATATCCGGTACGTCAACCGGTGGCATTTGGAGAAAGCCGACAAAAAAGCGAAGCTGTCGCCGCCGATGGATCCGATTATCTTCTACATCGAGAAAACGGTGCCGCACCGTTTCCGTCCCTATATTCGCCAAGGGATTATGGAATGGAACAAGGCGTTTGAAAAAGCGGGCTTTGTTGATGCGATTGAAGCACGGATTCAGCAAGATTATGAGGACTGGGACCCCGAAGATGCCCGATATAACACGATCCGCTGGGTCGTTGACGCAGGTTTCGCTATCGGTCCGTCCCGCGTGAATCCGTTGACAGGTCAGATATTGGATGCTGATATCCTGATTAGTGACGGCTTCATCAGATCTTGGCAGCGAGAATATACGACGTACTTTGATGAGCTTGATTATGAACGCGACCACCCGATGGATGATTCTTCACGGCTCCAGTGTCAGATGGCATCCGGATTGGCACGCCAGATGGGATTCATGGCGTGCGTCCTGCAGGCGCGTGGCGTGGTCGGCGAAGACGGTGAGTTGCCGGAAGAGTTTATCGGTCAGGCACTTAAATCACTGACTATGCACGAAGTCGGGCATACGTTGGGGCTGCGGCACAACTTTAAAGCGAGTACGATACATTCGCTTGATGACCTGACTAAGAAAAGCGATGAAGCACTTCTCGGCTCCGTGATGGAATACGACGCTGTAAACATCGCGCCTAAAGGCAAAAAACAGGGCGATTACTATACGACGACTATTGGACCCTGGGACTATTGGGTTATCGAATATGCCTACAAACCGGTCGATGGGAGCACGCCCGAAGCGGAATTACCGGAGTTGCAGAAAATCGCTTCTCGTGTCGCAACACCAGGACTGACATACGGCACAGATGGCGATGCGTCCTCATATCAAAATAGGGATTTAGATCCGCTGGTCAATCGGTGGGATCTCGGTTCGGATCCGCTCGATTTTGCCAAACAACGGCACGAGATTGTCGTCGAACTCTGGGACAAGATTGGTGACAAGGTTACAAAAGAGGGGATGGGGTATCAGCGTGTCAGGCGCGCCTTCGGGTCACTGCTCGGTGAATACGGTTATTCAATGTACCTTGCGAGCCGCTATATCGGCGGACAGTACCACCACCGCGATCATCGTGGCGATGAGAACGGACGTTTACCGTTCGTGCCTGTCTCGGCGGCGAAACAACGCGAAGCACTTGAATTCCTCAAAGAACACGCGCTCTCGGACAAAGCCTTCGATTTCCCATCTGACTTACTCAACAGCCTCGCTGTCACGGGTTGGAGCGACTGGGGATCCAGTAGCGGGAGTTCTACACGATTGGATTACCCGGTACATAATGTCATTCTGCGCAATCAGACCCGCATCTTGGGACGCTTGCTCTACCCAAATGTCCTCGCACGCGTTCAGGACACGGAGTTGAAGTTTGCTAAGGGTGAGGACGCGTTCACACTGCCAGAACTCTTCTCAGGCATTACGGATGCGGTTTGGACAGAACTGGATCGGAATGTCGGAGAAAAGCAGTGGTCGAACTCGGACGCATTCATCTCCAGTTTCCGTCGAGCGCTGCAACGTGAACACCTGAAGCGGCTTATCAAACTGATATTAGATGCCGATAATGGAACACCTGAAGACGCGAGATCGCTTGCACGCTATCATCTCGGACAGATCAACAGTCGGATACAGGGGGTGCTTCAGAATGCGCAAGGAAGACTTGATGATTACAGCTTGGCACACCTCGAAGAATCACAAGTCCGGGTTGCGAAGGCGTTGGATGCCAGTTTCCAAGTCCAGAAACGGTAAATGTTTGTATGTTTTTGTTGTCTGAATTTGCGTCCCTCCTTGAAGTTACGACTCAGGAGGGACGCTATTATTCTGCCATAGTAACTCCGTAAAAGGGAAAATAGCAGAACAAATGGAAATTATTCAATATACTCCCGACATGCAAGCACCGGTGACACAATTTTACAATCGCCTAACCGCCAACGTATCGCACTGCTACCCTGTAAAAGAAGAGGAATTCGCTATTGCGATTCGCGGGGTTACGACCGGTAAAGCCGATAAAAAGGAGGGTGGACTCGATTCCGAAACTGCCTTTGTTGCAATGGTGAATGGGTGCTGTGCAGGCGTATATTCATGTTGGTATTGGGCAGATTGGAGATAATAGGGAAGAGAATGTAGGCGTTATTCGGTTTATGGGTTACGAACGTGGGGCACGGCATGTCGGACAAGCCGTGCTTGAAAAGGCAGAAGCCTATCTGAAAACATATAATGTTTCCCAAATTTTCGCCTTTTCACAAGACTGCCGATATCGTTTCTATCATTTTGAACATGCTTATTTATCGGATGTACTTGATCAGGTTCAAGCACTCTTGGGATTCAACGGTTACCGACGTAGTGCAGGCGAAGTCTTTTTGGACTGGGAAAACTATACCGTTACACCAATGCCTTCAAGTCTGTCAGTAGAACTTTCTGTGGATTGGGAACAGGGACGTGGAGAACATCCGAACTGCACTGTGCGTGCCCACCGAGACGGTGAAGAGATTGGTATCTGTGAGTCTGTCTGCGGTGGAGAGTTTTCAAGTCACCCCAATGCACAGGACTGGCTCCATACGGTTTGGCTCGGTATTGAAGACGAGTTTCAGAGACAAGGTTTGGGACGCTATCTGCTTCAATATGCGCTTCAAGAGATGCACAAAGTCGGATACCAGCACGCAGCGATTAGTACTGCCTGGGATAACCACCGCGCGTTCCTCTTTTATAGCAACTGCGGTTATCGGACTGTTGATTGGATGGACATACGGGTATGAGAAAGTGCTCTCTGAACCGCCAACTCACAAATGATAGTCTCGGACGGAACTTAGAGGAAAGGCAAGGGAACGCCTGACGATTACAGTTTGGTACACCTCCAAATTTTGTGCAGGGATTGTCTAACAAACATCAGTACAGCGAGACACCAGGAACATCTGACTTACCCAACAGCACATCGAGAATGGTGTGTAATTGGTTTAGCCGGGCATCAGCAACACCAGGAATAGCTTTCAGCTCTTTCAGTATCGGTGCAGTATCAACACAGTCACCAACATGCATAACCTTGTAGCCGTAGCCGGAAACCGAGTCCATGGTTCTCGGGGTGTATCCCTTCTTGAGGAAAAAAGTATCCACGGCTTCCGCAGGATTGGTGTTTGCAGTGTGCATTTCATCATACTTCACCAATATTACCCCAAGCTCGTACAATGATCCATCTTCCAGCATGCCGACCTCTATGATTGCACGACTGACTGATGGCACATCTTCATCCGACGGCTCCGGTTCATAATCTAAAGTAGATAAATATAGCAATACAGAAGTTTTATAGAAAATATGCGGATATGCACCCGCGACACCCGGGATGTTTCTCAAATCTTTCAGCATCGGATAGGTGTCAACATCACTGCCGAGGGATATAACTTCAGCATCTAAAACAAAACCCTTCACTCTCGGGGTGTACCCCTCTTTGACAAAAAAATCATTCACAGGAGAAAAAGGAATATCATCTGTCATATCCATCTGTTGCTGGGCCGCCCGATCATAGTAGACTAACACCGCTCCGAACTCATATAGCTGATTGTCTTTCGTCCTGCCGATTTTAGCAGTAGAAGAACCATCTGAATTATCCGGACAATCTATTAATTCAGGACCACATCCAACGAGTACAATTACTGTTCCAAATATCATCGTAAATAGCACTATTATTCTAATTTTCATCGCCTAACCCCTTGTAGTCAGTTTTACCAGTGTATCTACAGACCGTTATTATACACGCATCAAACGCCGGCCCTTAGACTTTCTACTCATTAGACATTAGTTGATCGGAGTCGGAAAATTCATTAATATTCTACCCAAACCTGTTAACTCCAAGATTCAGGCAATTCGCACGACTTTAACCGCAGCATTTCGT
>JAKZUG010000606.1:0-10249 GCA_047516705.1 Candidatus Poribacteria bacterium
TTCATCTGGTGCTGCCTGCACAAGCCGTTCGATCGCTGCCTGTGTGTTGCTAAGTTCTTTGGGTGTCAGGACGTTCTCTAAATGCAGGTAGCCGCGTAGGTCAAAGAGATATTTCTGTTTCGGTGTCATGTCCTTTCCTCAAGTCGGATAAAGGTATCGTTTTCTTGCAAGATATAGTATAAAGAATTGCTTTAAATTTCAAGGTAATTTACAATGTTGACAGGATTGACTAAGATTGGACTAAAGGAGTTATGTAAACGGATAAGGACGTATGAACATCAAAAGCGGAGATACTATAAAATCTGACCGATGGCCCGAACCTGTAAAAATTGACCTGCTTAAAAAGATGGGGGTGTATGTCCAACTGGTTGGATCTACCATCCATTCGCGAACACATATCGATCAACTTCTCCATCAAGACGAAGTGGACGCGTTGGAGTCGCTAAAGCTTGCCCCGAACTTCACGGCAAAGGCACGTCACGTTTTTCTCAGCCTTGAGGCACTGCGATACCGATATGCTGCGCGCTACGATTCACTTTTTGCTGTAAACGCTTCTAAGGTGGACCCTTTACCACATCAAGTGGACGCGGTCTATGGGCATGTACTCAAGCTGCCGCGCATCCGTTTCCTAATCGCGGACGATCCGGGTGCCGGGAAAACGATCATGGCGGGGCTTATCATCAAAGAGTTGAAACTCCGTCATCTCATTAACCGAGTGCTGATTGTTGTCCCCGGACACCTCAAGGACCAATGGCGGAGGGAACTGAAGGATCGGTTTGAGGAAAGTTTTCTCATCATGGATCGGGCACTTCTCTCAGCGCAGCCCGGTGAAAACGTCTGGGCCCGTGAACCGTCCTTAATTACGTCCATTGATTTTGCCAAACGGGATGATGTCAAAGCCTTGATTGAATCATCTCAGTGGGATCTGATCATCGTGGACGAAGCACACAAAATGGCGGCTTACCAGTACGGAAATAAACTAAAAAAAACCGGTCGGTATCAATTAGGTGAGACGCTTTCCAGGATTTCAACTCATTTGCTGTTTCTTACTGCCACACCCCACAAAGGCGATCCCGAGAATTTCAGATTATTCTTAGATCTTCTTGAGCCAGGTTTTTTTGCAACGAGTCAGATGCTGAGTGAATCTATTACAGCAAGAGATAATCCGCTCTTTCTCCGGCGTGTCAAGGAAGATATGAAGGATTTTGAAGGGAAACCGCTGTTTCTCCCGCGACACGTTGATACGCTATCATTTGATCTCGGTGTTGATTCACCGAAAGAGAAAGAACTCTACAACGACCTGTCTGACTATGTGAATAGTCAGTACAATAAGGCGTTGACCAAAAATAAAAGGAACAATGTGGCGTTCGCGCTGGTGATTTTACAGCGGCGGTTGGCATCCAGTACTTATGCGTTACGCACCTCACTTGACCGTCGAAAAGCCCGCCTTCAGGAATTATTAGATGGTGTGGTAGAGAAAAAGGCTCCCGTTAGCACGATTGATTTTGAAACGATTGACGATTTGAGTGAAGAGGAAAGATGGAAGGAGGAGGAGATTTGGGAGATGCTTTCGGTGGCAGAGAATCGAGCGGAACTGGAACGTGAAATCGAAACCCTCGAAACTTTAGCCAATATGTCTCAGGAGATTATTGAGAGTGAAACCGAAATCAAGGTGCGGGAGTTGAGAAATACGCTTATTAAGTTAAATACAGATTTCTCAGGGGAAAAGATTCTCATCTTCACCGAATCGCGGGATACACTGTCATACCTTCAAGATAAAATGGAGGCGTGGGGGTACGCCGTCACGGTCATTCACGGGGGTATGAAACTTGAGGATCGGATTGAAGCGGAGAAGGAATTCAAAAATCGAACTCGGGTTCTAATCGCTACCGAAGCTGCAGGTGAAGGAATTAACCTTCAATTCTGTCACTTGATGATTAATTATGACTTACCTTGGAACCCCAATCGACTGGAGCAACGGATGGGACGTATCCATCGGTATGGACAAACCAAAGAGTGCTTTGTAGTAAACCTTGTCGCCGAGGACACGCGGGAAGGGATGGTATTAACGGCACTTTTCAAGAAGATTAAAGAGATCCAAAACGCATTGGGTAGCGATAAGGTATTCGACGTATTGAGCGAAGTCCTTTATGGTGTGAACCTCTCTCAACTCTTGCTGGAGGCGGCAGCCTCTGCCAAAGGCATTGATGAAATTCTGGCAGAAATTGACATTGAGGTAGATGAGGAATACATTACACAGGTCAAAGAGAACTTGGGAGAAAGTCTCGCAACCCATTACATTGATTATACCCGCATTCGCGAAATGGCAGAGCGCGCCCGCGAACAGAGGCTTATTCCAGAATACACCGAAGCCTTTTTCCGGAAAGCCTTCGCTGAGCTCAAAGGTAGGTTGCACGATCGAAGAGACAAGTTTCTTACAATTGAAAGTATACCGTTCCAGCTCCGGAGACTTGCCGGGGCAGATACCTTCAAACGGAAACACGGTTCTATGTTGAGAAACTATCCGAAAGCCACCTTTGATAAAGAACGTGCCTTCAAAAATCCTGATGCCGAATTCATTTCTTTTGGACATCCTCTCTTTGAAGCCATTCTGGTATGGGTAGAAAATGAGTTATCCAATTCTCTGAAACAGGGAGCGGTTTTTGAAGACCCGGATGGGAGAATGGATGGGGTGATTCTATTCTATGAGGGTGAAATCCGTGATGGTTTAGGTCAGATTGTTGGTGTACGTCTGTTTGCCTTTTACATCCGACCCGATACAGGAATGGTTGAACTGATTGACCCGAAGGCAATCTGGGATCTCGCAGAAAGTTCACAACAGGTGGAGTCAGAAGACCTTGAAACCTTGAAAGGACATGCCATGACAACATTAATGCCTGTCCTTGAAGATTACAAGGTTGAGCTTGCGGTTGAACGCAAGCGACAAACAGAAATTAAGGAGAAATACGGGCTCACTTCCCTTGAGCATCTCAGCCTCCAATTGGACGGAGATTTAATACAACTCTATGCCCGTCGGGATGCAGGCGACAATGTTGATCTGGTTATACGTAACAAAGAGGAACAGAAGCAGGGTTACGAAGATGCCTTAATAAAATTGAAGGAAACCATTGCCCAAGAGCGGGTACTCACTATGAGTACACCCAATTTTGTCGGTGCGATTCGGGTAATACCGAGGTCAATTACGGACACAGCAATGAAAAACGACCCTGAGATCGAACAGATTGGTATGGAAACAACGATGCATTACGAGCGTGAACACGGACGCATTCCTGAAGATGTCGCTGCTGAAAATCTCGGATTTGATGTCCGTTCAACCGATACAGCGGGAGTAAAGCGATACATTGAAGTCAAAGCGCGCGCAGGGCTTGGTGCAGTGACCTTGACGCAAAACGAGTGGTTCAAAGCACAGCAGTTTCAATCCGACTATTTCCTCTATGTTGTTCTCAACGCCGCTACGAAACCTGAACTCTATATTATCCAGAATCCAGCTGAACAGACACAACCGGAAGAAAAAATTGAAGCGGTTCGGTATCAGATTTCTTTGGACGAGATTAAAGGAAAGGGTGTGAAGGATTCTGAATAGGATGGTTTACTGTCTCATGTTTGGAGTCGTGCGACTCATCACATGTCAAGGGTAAGATAACAATGAAATCCGCTGTCGTTGGGAAACGCAATCAGCTTCCTGTGAAAAAAGTTTCAAAGCGAAAAAAGAAGCCCAAATTGGATTGGATCGGTGGCTTAAAAGAATAGGGGGACGAGTATACAGCACTTGAACTTCAGAAAAAGCCTCGGACTGGAGGGATTAGTGTGCCTCGCAGACATTGGGCTGTGTTGGCATTCCGATTTTAGTTGCGGTCCTGATATCCTATAAATTCAAGTTTAAATTTCACGACTACGACCCTACAAACATTAAATAGCTATATTGAAATAACAAATGAACTATCACAAAAAGGATAATGAATGATTCAAGACAAGCGTCTTATCGAAGAAACTTTCCCTGTTAAAGAAGTCTCTGCCGAATCTGCTCACGAAAAGAATATGCGGCGTGGACATATTTCTACTCTCCATATCTGGTGGGCGCGTCTCCCGCTTGCATCTTCACGCTCTACTAACTATGCCGCGCTCACCGCCTACCCGAAAAATATTGACGAGTGGAGCCAGAAACGAGATTTTGTTAGAGACCTTTCAAAGTGGGAAAATTCGCTAAATGCACTCATGATTAAAAGAGCGCAGAAAGAAATCCTTGAAGCTAATGATGGCGTACCGCCAAAGGTTCTTGACCCTTTTGGTGGGGGAGGTGCAATTCCTCTGGAGGCACTTCGGCTTGGGTGTGAAACCTATTCCAATGATCTCAATCCTGTTGCAGTCCTGATTCAAAAATGCACGCTGGAATACCCACAGAAGTACGGTAGACCGGCAGGGGAGCCAGATGGAGGAATGCATTTTGGTGAGACAATGAAGGGCCCGTTATCAGAAGATGTCGATAAATGGGGAAAGTGGATACTCGCACAAGCGAAGAAGGAAATGAAAGATTTTTATCCAGAAGAGAAAGATGGTTCAGTTCCAGTCGGCTATATTTGGTCAAGGACAATACCTTGCCAGAATCCGTCTTGTGGGGTAGAAATACCTCTGATGAAACAGTTTTGGCTGGCAAACAAGGCGAAAAAGAAAGTTGCCCTTTACGCTTTTGCTGAAAATGGTAACATTGAATTCAAGATTGTTGGTGATGGCTACGAGCCAATGCCTGATAATTTCGATCCTTCTACTGGCAGTGTATCAAAATCAGTTGGGGTGTGTCCTGTTTGCGGCGGGACAGTAGCAGCAAAAACGACGCGAAAACTTTTTCAGGAAAGTAAAGCGGGACAGAGGTTGGTTGCCGTTGTAATGCATAAGCCGGGGACGACGGGTAAACGTTATCGCGTAGCGACAGATGATGATTATGCTGTCTTTCGGTCCGCTGAGGCGTATCTTGCACAGAAACGGGAAAAGCTGATGTTAGAATGCGGCATAGATCCGGTGCCTCAAGAACCTTTACCTCCGAAAAAGAGTCATAGAGCAGTTGGAAGTCAACTGCCATTGTATAATTTTAAAAACTGGGGTGACCTGTTCAACGCAAGGCAAAAGTTATCACTTATAATTTTTATAGATAAAATAAAAATGGTATATAAAAAAATAGAAGCAGAAGGGGTTGCTCCGGAATATGCGAAAGCGGTTGTGACTTATTTGGCTTTAATCTTAAGTCGGCATTCAAGTTACAATGCGACTTTGTGTTGGTGGGAGTCTTTAGGAGAGAGAAGTTTTAATGTTTTTGGTAGACAAGCACTTCCGATGGTTTTTGATTATTCCGAGCAAAATCCCTATGGTATTTTGACAGGACATTGGTTAAATCAGGTTGAGATTACTTCTGAAATTATTTCACATTTAAGTTCACCACTTTTCCCAAAAAGTGCTACAGTTAC
Organism: Candidatus Poribacteria bacterium; assembly: GCA_047516705.1. Lineage (GTDB taxonomy): Bacteria > Poribacteria > WGA-4E > WGA-4E > WGA-3G > WGA-3G. The sequence continues at coordinate 5,481 of JAKZUG010000606.1, forward strand.
CCATTCTTCTGCGACTGCTATCCCTTATCCTAATGAATTCTTCGATGCAGTTTTTACCGATCCACCATACTACGACAATGTTCCGTATTCATATCTTTCTGATTTCTTTTATGTCTGGCTGAAGCGAATGGTAGGTGATCTTTATCCTGAACTCTTCTCTACACCGTTGACACCTAAAAAAAATGAGATTGTTGCTTATTCGCACGGTCCAGGCGGTTTTGAGGAGGGGAAACGATTTTTTGAGGACTCGCTCAAATTATCTTTCCAAGAAATTCACCGCGTTTTGAAACCAAACGGTGTTGCAGTTATCGTCTATGCCCACAAATCTACAGAAGGTTGGGAAACGTTGATAAATTCTCTCCTTGATTCAGGATTGATTATGACCGGTGCATGGCCCCTGCAGACACAACTGAAAACCAGGTTAAATGCTAAGGAGACTGCTTCTCTTGCCTCCTCTATTTACATCGTTGCTCGGAAGATGGAACGCGAACCAACGGGTTTCTATAATGAAGTCAAAGCGGAGATGACAACACACCTGAATTCCAAACTCCACCGTCTTTGGGAGGAAGGTTTGGGCGGGGCAGACTTTTTCATTGCAGCTATCGGTTCTGCCATTGAGATTTTCGGTAAATATGAGAAGGTAATAGACTTTGAAGGGGAGGTTATCCGCGCCAACCGTCTCCTTGACGACGTACGGGAGATTGCTACCGATTACGCCGTGCGCCAGATTCTTCACAACGGTTTTGCTGGTGAAATTTCCGATCTCACTCGCTTTTATGTCCTCTGGCGATGGGAATACGGGGAAGCACGCGTCCCTTTTGACGAGGCAAGGAAATTGGCACAGTCTTGCGGAGTTGATCTCGCACAAGAGTGGGGAAGAAAGGGTTTCGTTGTAAAAGAAAAACAGTTTATTCGTATTCTCGGACCGCAAACGCGAACGCTTGACAATCTTTCTGATACTGGCGAGTTAATCGACGTGCTTCACCATGTCTTATTACTCTGGGAAAAGAGCCAGCGGGATGAAATGCTTCGCGTTCTTAGGGACAGTGATTTTGGAGATAGCGAGGCGTTCTATCGCGTCGCCCAAGCCATCTCCGAAACGCTACCCGTTGAGAGCAGAGAGAAAAAACTATTGGACGGTTTTCTTGCTGGTCGCGAAAGGGTCAAGGAAGATATACGACAAGGACTGCTCTTTTAGGTGTATTATTAATGCTTTAGCGGAGGGACTTAAGGTGGAAGACCAAACTGTTCTTAGCAAGGAGTCTATCAAGCAGACCCTTGTAGACAATCGGAAGACCCTACGGAAATACGGGGTCAAACGGATCGGTTTGTTCGGGTCTTACGTCCGCGGAACAGCAACCGCCGCAAGCGACATTGATTTCCTCGTTGAACTCGAAAGACTGACTTTCCGCGACTACATGGGGCTGGCTCTTTTTCTGGAAGATCTCTTTAAGAAAGATGTTGACCTTGTTACCGCTACATCCATTAAACCGCGTCTGAAACCTTATATTGAAAAAGAGATAGAGTATGTCTCGCAACTATAACCTATATCTCCAAGACATAGTGGAGGCAATTGACCGTATTGCGTCGTACCTTGAAGGCGTTGCTCGCGGTGAGTTTGAAACGGATCAGATGCGGCTTGATGCGGTTATCCGAAATCTTCAAATCATCGGTGAAGCAATCAAGAAAATTCCCGATTCAATCCAAAAAGGGTATCCAAGCATTCCATGGCAGGAAATTGCAGGGTTAAGAAACAGAGTAACCCACGTATATTTTGATGTGGATATCAAAATTATCTGGGACGTAGTGCAATTTGAACTGCCGACGCTGAAAACACAAATTCAACAGATTCTCAAGGAGAGAAGCGAATGATACCGTTCCACACGATTGCTGTGGCACACCGCGATATCTTGGAAGGTAGACTCACGCTGGACGTATTTGCTGCTGACTTGTGGGAAGTGTTCAGAGGTGCAGCACCCGATGAATACAAAGACCCCACGCAGTTCTTCCAGAAAACCTACGAAACTGACGGGCTTAAGCACCTACTTTCAATTATTGAAGGGAGACTTAAGGGACAGAGCGGTGATCCTGTAATTCAAATACAGACCCCTTTTGGCGGCGGTAAAACCCATGCCCTGATTGCGATGTATCACAAAGCAAGTGAATGGAATGCACAGAAAGCGGTGATTGTCGGGACACCAATGCGTCCCAAAGACACACTCTGGGGAATTTTGGAAAGACAACTGACAGGCAAGATAGAGCGTTTTGATGGGCTAACTTCACCGGGGCGTGATGCTATCTATGAGTTGCTTTCTGAAAAACAACCTGTGCTTATTTTGATGGACGAGTTACTGGAATATGTGACCAAAGCTGCCGGTATTAAAGTGGAAGACAGCACACTTGCCTCCCAAACGTTTGCTTTTATGCAGGAACTGACCGAGGCGGCTAGCATTTTAGAAAAGGTTGTACTTGTCATCACCCTCCCATCAAGTGCCATGGAACACTATGATGAACAAGCTGAACGGTTATTTAGTCAATTCCAACATGTCACAGGTCGGGTGGAAAAGATTTATACGCCTGTGCAGGAGCATGAGATTACCGAGGTCATTAGACGGAGACTTTTTTCGTCAATTGATTCAGGTGCCGCGAGTAAAGTAATTAAGGGTTTCATGGATTATGCCGTTAAGGAATCCATGCTGCCTCCCGGAGTAGAACCTTCGGAGTATAGAAAACAGTTTGAAGTCGCGTATCCATTTCTCCCTGAAGTGATTAACGTGTTTTATCAGCGGTGGGGCAGTTTTCCGAATTTTCAGCGCACACGAGGCGTGTTGCGCTTGTTGTCACTCGTACTTCACTCCCTCAGAGCGAAAGCAATTCCTTATATCACTCTCGCAGATTTTGATCTCAGCGTCCAGGAGATTCGGCGAGAGTTACTAAAACACATCGGGCAAGAATACGATAGTATCATTGCCGCAGACATCACAAGTGAAGGTGCTGGGGCGAAACTGGTTGATGTCGGACTCGGCGATGCCTACAAAGGGTTCGGATTAGGGAGACGTTCCGCTACGACCGTTTTTCTGTATTCGTTTTCAGGGGGGGCTGATAAGGGCGCGAGTCTTGGAGAGATTAAACGCAGTGCGACCACAACTGGAAATCCATCCAGCGTTGTTACAGAAGCGAGCGAGCAGTTGCGAAGCAAACTGTTCTATCTTCAACACGATGGCGAAAAAGCTTACTTTACCAACCAACCCAACATCAACCGTATCCTGATGACCCAGATGGAGAATATCAGTAACAAGGCAATTGAGGAGTTTGAGGAAACGCTATTGAAAAGCAATCTGTCAGGCGGAAAATTTGAGACCTCCATTTGGGAAAAAGATGGTTCAGACATTCGAGATAATGCTGAGCTGAAACTGGTTATTCTAAAGACGCGCGACGACATCCTGATGAAGGAGACGTTGGAAACAAAGGGAAATACACCCAGGGCGAATCGAAACACGCTTTTCTTTCTAACACCGTTGGAGCGAGAGCGGGGTGGTTTTCACAATCAGCTGCGGAGGATTATCGCCTACCGAATTATTGAAAGCGATAAAACCCTTGTGCTCTCTAATGAACAGCAGAAGGAAGTTCGGGCAGAGCGGAAAAAGACAGAGGATGGAGTCGGTGATGTGTTGCGCCGTTATTATCGAAATCTGTTCATTCCGGCGAAAGAAGGGCTCAAAGAAAGCGATTTGGGGGTTCCGACTTATGGCGACACGAAAAAACTGGACGAAATCGTCTATGACAAACTAAAGTCGGATGGGGAAATTCTTGAAAGTATTCATCCATTGGCAATTAAGGAACGGTATCTTAAAGCTGACGAATCTGTATCCACTGAACAACTCTATCAATCCAGTGCTAAGGTGCCTGGAGAGGCACGTGTTGTCGGTCGAGATGCGTGGGAATTGGGGATTCGTGAAGGGGTGAAACAGGGATTGTTCGGACTCGGTGAATTGGAAGACGGAAAGCCTGTCTACCGGTATTTTAAGGAATATCCACCGTCGATTGCACTTGCTGGAAGTGAAGCACTAATCCGAGAGGACATCTGCATTGCCCAGAAAGAAGTGGAAGAAGCGAAGAAAGAAGCGGAACAGCAGAAAAAAGGCAGCAGCCCCTGCTCGCATAGTGGTGTGCCTACACCAGACGTTGCAGAAGGTGAGGAAGGTATTGGCAAACCAGACATCGATTCGTCTCCACTGGAACCAAGCGGACGTAAAGAGGTTCACTTGCAGTTCACTGTACCAAAGGGGCAGGTATCGGGCTTGATGGGTGTGATGAATCTGCTCCAGTTGAATTTTGATAATCTCCAGATTGAGTTACGGGCGACCGAGGGAGAAATGTCAGAGCAGGATTACGAGGATAAAATTAAAGAGGCGTTTGCACAGTTGGGTATTGATTTGGATGAGTAAACGCGATTTTTGGTTTCACTCATAATCCTCTAACGCATCCCTAAGCCGTTGTAGTTCCTGCTTCAATTCCACGACAACCCCCGCATACGCCGGATCTGCGTAAACATTGTGCATCTCATGCGGATCCTTCTCCAGATCAAACAATTCCCATTCCGGTGGCGTTGCACGATCAATAGCACCGCCTGACCCCAACGCCTCACCGTAATAGTAGATGAGTTTATACCGTTCCGTCCGTACGCCGTAGTGTGCGGGGATATTGAAATGCGCGAGGTGCATCCAATACCGGTAATACATAGATGTCCGCCAATCCGCTGGCGTTTC
>JAKZUG010000607.1:0-7078 GCA_047516705.1 Candidatus Poribacteria bacterium
GCATCAATCTTCCCAGCGGTTGCACCGTGTGTACAGCGCACCTCATGTGCTTGAATCTCCAATCCGGGCAAGGTATCCGCATGCGCACGTTCGCTGAGCAGCAGATTGTCGTTCTTCTGGTATGCATCGGTATGGTTCGCCGATGGATAGACGTAGATGTTTCCTCCCCACGCGGTCTGTGCTCTGTCTTTGAGGACAGTCCGATACAGCAGATCGCTGGAAGTATGCGGTGAAATGTGCTCCTGTGCGGTGCTAACATCTAAGTGTTGGCGTGCATCAGGAAAAGCTAAGCCCAACATTTGGGCGTGACACCCAGCACCTTCCAAGACGACAGCTTGGTTTACCTTGCTTAACCTGCCACCGAAAGTGGCAGTTACCCAGCAGAGTTGCGCGTCTCTACCAACCATCGCGCGGTGAGAGGCAAAGTCCCAGACGTGCCGATTCCAACGTTGTAGCTGCACGTAAGTCACGTTCGCATTCTGTCCCGCGAAAATTTCAACAGCCCCACTATGTAAACCGCTTGTAGTTTCGTCAGTAGATAGATTGTCCTCCAAAATGACAACCTGACTGCCCTCTTCAACAATAATGAGTGTATGCGAGAGGTCAGCTTGTTGTGCTTCGGACATACTGATGCGAACCCGCAATGGGACTTCAACGTTGATCCCTTTGGGGACATGCAAGACGTAGCCGCCTTGCCAAAATGCCCCGTGTAGTGCGTCAAACTTGTTATGAAGGGCGATATTTCCGCTTTTTAACGCCGTTTCCAGTGTGACCGCCCTGCTCATGAAGTAGGAGCGAATCAGTTCCGACCGTTCCTTCAAAGCCGTGTGGAGGTCAGCGAAGTAGACCCCCTTTTTTTCAAGTTCCGCGGATAGGGAGGCGTGTTGGAGTTGTCCATCTGCTTGCACAAGCACGCCTGCAGTTTCTTCTGAATCGTGCGGCAGTGCCTCCCGCAATGCATCACCGTTCGTCGCGACATTGGGGTGATATTTTTCAAGTGCGAAGCCGCTGAGATGTCGCCGAGTTCGACGCCAGTAATCTTGGGTGCGTATATCTACGGTGCGCCGCCACACATCATCTTCGGTAGTATGCGGCATCGGCAGCGATTCGTAAAAGGCATAAGCCTCTAACCGTTTGTCGCGCATCCACTTCGGTTCTGCCCGCGCTATTTTCTCGACAAAATCTTTTGAAAAATCGCCTATTTGCAATTCAGCACCTTTCCCTTATCCGACTGAGCCTTCCATCTGAAGTTGGATGAGACGGTTCATTTCCACAGCATACTCCATAGGGAGCTCTTTGACGAGAGGCTCAATAAAGCCGTTCACAATCATCGTGGAGGCTTCCTGTTCCGAAAGCCCGCGGCTCATGAGATAGAAAAGCTGCTCTTCTCCGATTTTGCTGACACGCGCCTCGTGTTCAATGTTCGTATCGTTCTCGCCAATTTCAATGACCGGATAAGTATCCGAACGTGAGTCTTTGTCAAGGATAAGTGCATCGCAAACGACATGCGATTTGCATCCCTTGGCACCTTTGGCGACATCAACCCACCCGCGGTAACTCGAACGTCCGCCATCCTTGCTAATGGACTTTGAGGTAATCTGGGAGGTGGTATGTGGTGCGCAATGGTAGACTTTCGCGCCTGCGTCCTGGTGCTGTCCCTTGCTAGCGAACGCAATTGAGAGGATCTCCCCGCGTGCGCCTGGCTCCATCATATAGACACTCGGGTACTTCATCGTCAATTTACTGCCGAGGTTGCCATCCACCCACTCCATCTGGGCATCTTCGTAGGCAAGTGCCCGCTTGGTGACGAGATTATATACATTGTTCGCCCAATTCTGGATAGTGGTATAGCGGACCCGGGACCCTTTCATGCAGACAATTTCAACCACAGCACTGTGCAAGGATTGACTGCTAAATGTCGGGGCGGTGCAACCTTCAACGTAGTGGACCTGCGAGCCTTCGTCAGCGATGATGAGCGTCCGTTCAAACTGCCCCATGTTTTCGCTGTTGATCCGGAAATAGGCTTGCAACGGATATTCAACCTTTACACCCGGCGGGACATAAACAAAACTCCCGCCACTCCAAGCGGCACTGTTGAGTGCGGCGAATTGATTATCGGCAGAGGGGATGATGGTCCCGAAGTATTTCTTCACCAAGTCAGGGTGCTCTTTGATAGCAGTATCCGTATCAAGGAAAATTACGCCCTGTTTCGACAACTCGTCCACGATGTTATGGTAAACCACCTCGGAGTCGTATTGTGCGCCGACCCCCGCGAGGAACTTCCGTTCGGCTTCGGGAATACCGAGCCGGTCAAAGGTTTTCTTGATGTCGTCCGGTACATCGTCCCAGCTTTGTTCGCTCCGCTCGGAGGCTTTGACGTAGTAGTAGATGTCGTCAAAATCGAGTTGCGAAAGGTCGCCGCCCCATTTGGTCATCGGCTTCTGCTTGAAAATCTTGTAAGCCTCGAGCCGGTACTGGCGCATCCAGTCGGGTTCCTCTTTGATGTCGCATATCTGATTGATAACTTCCTCGTCCAATCCTTTCCGGGCTTTGAACGTTGGCTTGATATCGTCGTGAAATCCGTATTGATAGTCGGTATTAAATCCGAGTTCTTCAACGGTGTTCGTTTCTGGGGTTCCCATTTTCAATTCTCCTTTTACGTTAGCGGGGTGGATATAGATATCCATCCCTACAACTTGAAGACGCGGGCGGTACTGGTGCGTTGTCAAGTTTGAATGTGGAAGTTGCTTGTAGTCGGACAATCCTTTGTACACCCAAGAGCGCAATGAATTGCGCTACTACGAACCTATAATTTTTAGGTGGACAAAGCACTATATCACCGCCTCTACAAATTACTGGACGGCTTCGGCAATACCGTATTTCTCGCGAATTGGATCATATCCTTCAGCTTCTAACATTTGGGTGAGTTCCGATCCGCCTGACTCAACGATTCTACCGTCAAGCAGGATATGCACGAACTGCGGACGGATATAGTCGAGCAAGCGTGGATAGTGGGTGATAATTAGTACTCCCAACTCCGGTCCAATCAATCGACTGACGCTTTCCCCGACGATACGGACAGCATCAATGTCAAGCCCGGAATCAGTCTCATCAAGGATAGCAATTTTGGGTTCAAGCATTGCGAGCTGTAAAATCTCTGCGCGCTTTTTTTCGCCACCTGAGAACCCATCGTTGAGGTATCGCCGTGCGAAAGAATCGTCAACGCCGAGCTGTTTCATTTTCTCGATAAGTTCACGCCGGAATTCCCGCATCGGAATGAGACCGTCTTTGCTTGAACCATTCCCTTCACCCCCACGGACTGCACTGACAGCGAGCCGTAGAAAATTAGCTAAGCTGACTCCAGGAATCGCTGTCGGATACTGAAAAGCAAGAAAAAGTCCGAGTTTGGCGCGTTCATTCGCTTCCATCTCCAGAATATCAACCCCGTTAAAAATCACTTCCCCGGAATCAATATCGTAGAGAGGGTGCCCCATCAAGCCGTTGGCAAGGGTGCTTTTGCCAGATCCGTTTGGGCCCATAAGTGCGTGAATCTCACCCTGTTTTACAGTTAAATTTAGCCCTTTGATAATTGGTTTGCCTTGCACACTGATGTGCAAGTCTTTAATCACCAAGTCTTTGCTCATCCGTTGGTTTGAACTCCTTAATTTATTTATAGGTACATTTCCAAACGTGCTCTTTTTTAATACATCTGCATCGCAATAAAATACGCGCGCGTGTCACTATAGAAGACATCTCAACCGCCAATCCTTGACATATTTCGCTCCGGTTTAACGAAATCTACTGCATTGATTTTATGCCCCGCCTCTTTCTGATCAACTGCATCGAGGATTAACTCAACAATTGCCTCATCTGCTACGCCTTCACGTAATGGTGTAAGCAAATCTGTCTCCGTTAACGAGAAGAGGCAGGTCCGAAACTTCCCGTCCGCAGTCAGGCGGACCCTGTTGCAATTTTCACAAAACGGTTCACTCACAGAGGGTATAACACCGACCTCGTTGCCATCATCTGAGAAGCGATAACGTTGAGCAGTGTCACTCTTTGTGGCCCCGTTTACGGCTACCGGTGTGAGTGGATAGAGCGCGTTAATTTTTTCGATAATCTCTTTTCCGGGAATGTACATATTGCGTCCCCAGACATCATCGGCATCAAGCGGCATAAATTCAATGAACCGGAGTTGATAGTTATTTTCGCGTGCGAAGGTGGCTAAATCAACAATCTCGTCGTCGGTAAAACCGCGCATTGCGACAGCGTTGAGTTTAATCGGATGAAAGCCGCATTCGTGTGCTTTTTGCAATCCTTCAAGTACGCGAGAAAGTACTTTCCGGCGGGTCATCTGCTCGAACTTCTCTTCGTTAAGTGTATCCAAACTGACATTAATTCGGCGGAGCCCAGCATCGTACAGTGCCTGCGCTTGGCTAATGAGTCCGATGCCGTTCGTTGTCAAACTAATGTCTTTGAGTCCTTCTAACTGCGTTAATTGTTTTATGAGTGTAGGCACACCGCGACGGACCAGTGGTTCGCCACCTGTAACGCGTACTTTGTTAACACCCAACGCAACGAAAATGCGCGCGAGATGCAGAATCTCGTCAAACGTCATCACTGCCGAATCCGGCAGGAAGGTCATGTCTTCCGGCATACAGTAGATGCATCGAAAGTTGCAGACATCCGTAACTGAGATTCTGAGATTCGTATGGATCCGCCCAAAGCGGTCAAGCATCTGTTGTTTCATCTTACTTCAACTTCAGATAGACAGATTCAAATTTATTAATTAATAGTATATCACATCAGTATTCTGTTTGCAAGTTTTTTTATAGTAAAAACTATAAAAAAGATTTTGGGTAAACGGGAAAGATTGTAACTTCACGCTGCAAAAGACTTTTTCTTTGACATATCTGTGGCTTTAATGTATAATTTTCTTTAAACTTTGGAAATTGGGGAAAAAATTGATGAACGAAAAAGTGTTCCAAGTCGGTGGTGTTGAACTCCACGTCGACAAACGTAATTTCGGAGCAGATGGCGGTCCCTCTGTGCGTGTTTACGGCGAAACGGACGGTGAAAACATTCAACTGCTCCGTTTCGACTGCTTTCGCAAGGACCCACACTATCACTACGATCCCTCCGGGAAGAATGATCAGCAGCACCTCGATAAAGCGAGTGTGCCGGATTCAGTCGCATGGACGATTGAACAACTCGGACAAAATCTCGTGGAGATGATTCACACAGCAGGTTATAGCAGCGTCGCCGACAAAGTTAACCAGGCAGAGGTCGCGCAAATCCTGCCTGAAGTGGAATCCCTTATGCGGGGTGATGCCTAATCTCATAGATATGTTTTAGTACACAAAGGAGAAAATTACCGTGACGAAATCTATCACTATAAGCGTGTTCCTGCTCATGGTGCTAATATGTTTGAGTACCTTCGCAGAAACACCACAAGAATTAGGGAAATGGAAAAAGGGCGAACTCCTCATCGAAAACTACAGTTTTGAGGAGGACCTGGCAGCCTGGGAGTTAGAAGACGGTGCGTGCTGTGACCGTGGTGGACTCTACACGATGGAAATTGATAAAAAAAATCCGCAGCACGGGAATAAATCGCTCAAGATTGTTGGACACAAAGCTACAGGCACACCTTGGCACGCAAAGGTTAAGCAGAGAAGTGTCTCAATGGAGAAAGGCGAAAAGTATTCTGTCGTTTTCTGGGCGCGTGCTGAAAAACAGCGTGAGGTGATAGTAAACTTTCAGACGCAACACGATCCTTGGACCAATCACCTGAGCGGTCAGCCCGAACCTACGATAATTTTGAGCGGACCCGAGTGGGAAGAGTATGATTATACCTTCACCGCGACGGCGGATGTCGTGAGAGATATGTGGGTCAGTCTATCGATTGCCCAATCCGATGTTGATTTCTGGATTGATAACTTCCGATACTTTGAAGGTGATCCAGAAGACGATCTGAATCGGGAGACACCGTTCCCTGTTGATGCCAAAGATAAATTGGCGACACGCTGGGGTGAGATTAAGACGGAACGGTTCTAACGAAGTTTGCTCGGTTTTATGAAGCGCGGTCTCCGGACCGCGCTACGCACCCACTTGAGCGGTGAAATCGGACTGAGGAATTTTATCTCTATAGCCTTCCTCTGTTTTTATAATCACCTTCCTAAATGTTAGCGATACCCGCCGCTGCCGTTCATGCTTCTCTCCATCCCATTCATCCCATTTTCTGGCAGCAATACCGTGCAACCACTCATATCTCGCTTCACCACTCAGGACGACAAGACTTCTTGGCGCAAGCCAGGCCGGAATCTTTTTTGTTTTATCGGATTTGTTTGTGAAATCCATAATACAACCTGCTCCTAAACTCAAAGAGACAATTGTATCCTTGAAACACGGCTGACAATCAATGTGACTTGAGATTCCTTGTCCCGGCTGGTACTCGTTGACGATTACCTGATCTATTCCTTCCGGCATATATCCATCTTTCACCAATTTGTAAATAAACGGCATCCCTAGCCACTTTGGCAACTCACCAATACGCATATCACGGTTCACCCTCCGCGCTTTGTAGTCATACTTAAAACCGTAATGCTGAACACGCCGTTTTAGATCACCAAGCCATTGTTGTTCGTCAACCCGGGCTAACAGCCAATAATGGTCGGCTACACTAATATAGTTTTCTATATACTGGAGCCCGCGGATTGCAGCAACCGCTTCCCCATTCTTTGGGGACGGCTGCGGTCCAGAAGGTTGCTGGCGCGGCAAAAAAAATAGGGTTGCTTGTTGTGCCATGGATCAGTCCTTATATTAGGTTGGATTTATTCTTAGGTTGTGTTTACCTTTTGACTCCGGATCCAGTCTTGGCAAGACTTCCATAGTTCTGCAAGGACCTATCCGATCTACAGACGATAACCTGATATTCACTGACTTTCCGGTGATTTTGATGATGAAATGTCAACAGAACCTAGTAAATTAAGAAAAACGCGCGAGATACATGACTCACTATTTCGGAGGTTAATCGATTAGAAAGGTATATCAATAATGGGAACTGCACAAAGTATATCAT
>JAKZUG010000608.1:0-11169 GCA_047516705.1 Candidatus Poribacteria bacterium
TCTCCGAATCGCGACTGCTGCGATAGAAACGACGAAAACCGAAAACTGAATGGCTCTGGGTCAGTAGTCAATTGAATTGCTTGCTGAAAAGTAATATGATATAATCAAGTAAGCACGGAAGATGAAGTGACAATAGAAATATCTAACGGAGATTTTTGGTTGTGTCTGACGGAAATCTCCCTATCATGACAAAGGTTTCAAAGCAGATGCCTCTGAGCAACAGAAAAAAAATTGTTATTATCAGTCTAATCGTACTTGTTGGGGTTATTATTTTGCTATCCGTTATCTATCACCAGACGGCGTTGTGGGAACCGGAACAGCACCTAATCACACTGCTTCCGAAATCGCCGATTTGCTATCTGACGCTCAAGGAGTTGAAAGGATTGGTTGAGACTTTCAACCGTAGTGAATTAGGAAAACAGACAGCGGAAATGCCACTTCTCGCTGAAATTCGGGAACAACGTTGGTGGAAAGAACTTGTTTATCAAAAACTGGTATGGGAATACGAGATGGGGGGCAAACTTGACCTTAAGACGGTCACTGGCTATTTTGGCGAGGAGACGATTCTCGCTGTTTACCAACGCGAAGGCGAATTCACTTTTCTCCTCATCACAGCAGTGGGCGGAACGGAGAAACTAAGCATTGAGGCGATTACTGCAACGGATGCAATCAACCCGACATACAAGCGTATTCAAAATGACTATGGCGAATTCACGATTAATACCATTACGGGGTATCCGCTCGATTTCAGTTATACTTTCATCGGGAAAATTGGTATCTTGAGCCTCGACCCAACGCTATTGATAGAGACGCTTGACATCTATAATGCCGGTCTCTCTGAGACGAAAACGGTACTGAAAAGGCAAGGCTTCCTTACCGAACACCCGATGACGATGGAGATCCAAGAAAACTATCGCCAAGACAAAAGCACCGGATATGTAGATATAAAACAAATCGCGCCTCTATTGAACACTGTTAATTCTAACGCTCTCATTAGACAGATTTATGGAATGTTCGGAGAGACAGAGTTCTGGTCGTTCAGCAACCGATATGAAGACGGGGTGATTGTTTCACAGCATCATCTCCGCAAGAGCATAGGCACTAACCAGAGTAAACTGCCTGCTGGAGATAACGCAAAACAGTCCCTCGATTTTCCTGAGCGGACTGCTTTTGTCGCTACGCTTCCGGTTCCGAAGCAGCAGATGCGAGAACTCTTTGGCAATATCGATCTTTCCGAGGTTTTGGGAACAGACTTGACTGTCATGTTAATTGCTCCTGAAGCTGATGAAGTCGTGGTAGTACCTTCGTTGGTTCTGCTTGCGCATGCTAAGGCTCCCGATACATTAAAAGCGGTATTGGATATCGTGAAGCAAGGAAAAATTTCTATTGCTGGCAAACCGCTTAAATTCCTTGAACCGCAAGATTACAACGGTGTCACGGTCCAACCCGTACAACTCCGTCTCAATTTTCTGTTGGCAGTTGCAAGCGGATATGCGATCGTTGATGACTATTTCGTCTTGAGCACAACACAGACGGGATTAAAGTCTGTGATTGATACGATTATAGGTAAAACGTCTGCCTTGAGTGATATAACGTTCTCTACAGATACGAACGGTGTACAAGTGTTCATTCAGCCAAATCTACTTGTGCCGGAACTGAAACGCTTCCTACCGCTGGCAACTGTGCTTGCCTCTCTTATTGGACAAGAATTGGATGCAACTATGACCCAGCGTATCACAGAAAACCTGTTTCCTTTGGAATCCCTCGGTCCGATTTCTGCTAAGGTGAATTTTGGTGAGCAGCGCGTGGATGTGGAAGTTCGGATTGTTTTGGAAAAGTGACCTGTTCGGTTTAGATGAGTTAACATGATATTCAGCAGTTTTTGTGGTATGCCTATAACATACAGGAGATAAAAGTAGAGGAGGTTTTTACCGTGGAAAAAGCAATGCTTGAAGCGGTCGTTGAACGCTTAGATAGATTGGAAAAGACAGTCGCAGAGGTAAACGCGCAGCTTTCTTGGCTTGTCAAAGAGTTGGTGCCAGATGATCCAAAAAATTGCGGTACTACCACCGTAGATACAGTTGACACGCAAGACAACAAACAAGATGTTGATAGCGGTGCGAAAGCAATTGAGAGGATATTAGAGCGAATGGGATATCCACCTGATTTTAAACCCAGACCTCTTGAGGAAGTTCGCAAGAGTATGGTCGAGAGTGGTATCTGTCCAGAGGACAACGAATTTAGCCGCGCAATTATCGCAGAACGGGAAAAATAAGGGGTTTTATAATGGAAAAGCAAATACTTGAAGTTGTTGTTCAACGCTTGGATCGGTTGGAGCAAGCTGTTGTAGAAGTGAATCTCCAACTTGCTTCGCTTGTTGATGTATTAGTGCCAAACCCGATGCAGGATTGCAAAACAGGCGAAGAAGTGATGGCATATTACGGACGAAACAAGAAGCAGAATGTCCAAATTGCCCGTAAAATGTTTGAGAAGATGGGAATTTTCGGTGAACCTATTCCTGCCGAAGAACTGCAAGCGCGCATGGCGCAGCAAGGCATTCGTGCTGAAGATAACGAGTTTAGCCGCGCAATTATTAAAGAACGCGAGAAGTAGGTATGTACTATTTCTATTTTGACGCGAGTGCTCTTGCCAAGCGATATATTGAAGAAGTTGGTAGCGATAAAATTGATTTCCTTTTTGCAAATGTGCCGTTGACCCGTTTACAATGCTTGACAATCGGTGCTGTGGAGGTATTTTGGATCTGTATTCGTAAAAGGAATGATGGACGCATATCAGCCGACCAATTTGCTGAATCTACCACCTACTTGAAATCAGAAATCATTGATATCCAATCCAACTTCAGAAAAGTTTCAGTTCGGGATTTTTTTGTTTGGGACGCAATGCCTTTGATTGAAACCCACTCGCTCAATAGCGTTGATGCGATGGTGTTGAGTTCAGCTTTGAAGGTTGCAACACATCTCCGAAGTACCAGGGATACCTCAGTCTTCGTTGCCTCAGATCAACGCCTACTCAGAGCGGCTCGCGCTGAAGGCTTGCAAATCTTCAACCCTGAAACGGATTCACAACAGACACTCACAGATTGGATAACTTAATATATGAACGTAAAGATTGGTATCGGCATAATAAGTTTTGCACACGGACATGCCAACGCCTACTGTAACCAAATGAAGACGTTTGACGATGTCCAACTCGTCGCATGTTGCGACGATAACGTTGAACGCGGCGAAGCTGCCGCAACACAGTTTGGCATGAATTACTCGCCGCACCTCGAAGATGTTATCAACCACCCGGAGATTCACGCCGTTATCGTGACCTGCGAGACAAATCGGCACGCAGAAATGGTAGAAGCAGCGGCATCAGAGGGGAAACATATCCTTTGTCAAAAACCGATGGCACTCTCGTTGGAGGATTGTGATCGGATTGCGGCGGTTGTAGAGAAAACTGGCATTAAGTTTATGATGGGTTACCAGATGCGACGCGACCCGGCGAACATTGCCATGAAAGAACTGATTGATAGCGGTGTATTGGGTAAAATTGGCGTGCTACGTCGCCGACACTGTATCAATGCGTTGTTTAGTGAGGCTTTTGTGACGGGACCCAGTCGTTGGCATATTGATCCAGAGAAGAACATGGGGATGTTCATGGACGATGCCTCACATGCGACCGATTTCATCCACTGGATGCTTGGTAAACCGACGAGCGTTATCGCTGAAATTGATAACATTTTGACGGATGTCGCACCTGATGACACGGGTTTGGCGGTCTATAGGTTCGCGGGTGGAGAGATGGCGATTCTGCTGAATACGTCTGTGACGCTCGCTGGTGAAAATACGACCGAAATCTATGGCGATCAAGGTGTGGTCATACAGAACTATGGTGACGCTCCCTCATGTAATACGCCGCGTCCAGCAGATGCCGTCGCACTTAAGTTGTATACACGAGATGAACCCTTATGGAAAGACCTTGGTATCCCGATCCCGAATGGTCACGGGGAACGAATTGGTGGCGTGCCGCGTCCGTTTATCGATTGCCTAAAAAATGATACGGACCCCGATGTCACCGTAGAAGATGGACGGGTTTCAGTGGAGATGGTGTTGGGCGCGTATCGTTCAGCACAAGATGGACGGCGCGTTACTTTCCCGCTCTAAAAATATGATACTACTTATGGGCTATTTCGCCGCATAATGCTGAGTATCTGACCTGTCATGCCGGTAGCAGGGGATTGCGTTGCGAGGAAAAGTGCCGATGCGACTACCTGCTCCGGTTCCTTCCATGGATCGCTTTTCGCCCTGAAGCTTCCTTCGTTTTCCCAAGCAGGCTTTGAGAGCTCCGTTTTCACGGGACCCGGGATAAGCACATTCGCGATAATACCGTCCTGCCACACCTCTTCAGCGATCGCTTGCGTCAGCCCGTGCAAAGCCGCTTTGGAGGCGCAATAGACGCTGAGGTTCGCATGCCCCACCTGTCCCATACCGGAACCGACATTGATGATATTGCCACTTCCTTGTTGCTGCATGATTGGGAGCGCGGCACGGCAGCAATGCACAACACCCATCACATTAATCTGCCATCCCTGTTCCCATTCTTCATCTGTGGAATCTAAAAATAAGCCTCTCGGATTGATACCAGCATTATTCACGAGGATATCTATCCGTCCGAAATGGTCTACGGTTTTCTGAACGAGGTTCTCCACTTCTGCTCGGATTCGCAAGTCAGTTGGCACGGCAAGAACTTCACCGCCTTGCGCTGTTATTTCTGTAGCGACTTCGTCAAGTTGTGCACGGCTCCGCGCCGCGATGACGACACGCGCACCTTCGGCGGCATAGGCAATGGCGATGGCTCTACCGATGCCGCGTCCACCACCAGTGATAATAGCGACTTTGTCTTTGAGTTGCATGATTAATTCCTTTTGTTTAAATGCGCGGGGTGTGTAAATATTTTGGTAAAAGTTAGGATTGAGATGCGTTACCTCAGAGATTCATTGCTTTTCTGTCTGAATCGGAGATGACACGGATTACGTAGATGAAACGGATTTTAAGGAAACTTGCTGTCAAATCAACGTCTCATGCGCGCGGGCATTCGGACAGATTCGGGGTTACAAACCCCTCCTACAACGGAAAGGAACGCATTCGGACAGATCGGGGTTACAAACCCCTCCTACAACGGAAGGAAACGCTTAATGCCAAAAACTTGACGTACCTTTTTGGACGTTCCGCTGTCATTGTGTACGATGCCACATGTTAATCAGGCGTGTCAAGTGCGAGCGGCTCGCTTTAACTTTGCGCTCTAAATCTTTTGCGAGTCCAGAGAGTAGGTCTGTGCCAGCTTTCTTAGCATTTTCTACTTGTTGTTTGAGTTGATAGGTGCGTCCCGTCTTGAGTCGGTTTATCTCTAAGCGCAATTCACTTGCTGCACGGTTAAGACTTCGGAGTTCCGCCTGTAACGCTGCCCGTTTTTCGGCAACTGTTTTTTCAGAGATGTCTGGTTCCGTTTCACCGAGACTTAACCGTTCAAGGGTCTGAATGTCGTGTTCGTGATATGCCCGGTTAATAAGCGGCATTAATTGCTCTCGTTTGTGCTGTTCTTTGGTGTCTACGGTTTTGTCTGGGTGGTACCGTTTGGCGAGTTTACGGTAGAGGTTTTGCAGGTGTTTTGCCTTAGGTGCAGGGATAGCGTCCTCTTGAGGGGTTGGTTGTGAGTCGTCTACTTCCTTGTATGCGTCGATACGTGCGCGGCTCGTTCTAAAGCAGGATTCCACACGCGCCTCTATCTCTTCCTCGCTCACGTTTTCTCGCCGCAGTTGTAGTCGAAGGCTATACTCCTTCATTTCAAGTTCAACTTTATCAAGTTCGAGGTAGTACTGACTGATATGGGCATTGTAGCGGTGCTGAAATACATCAACTTCTGACTTGAGTTCTTCGATCGTTACTGTGAGTTCCTCTACCTGCTCTCGTTTTGCTTCAATAGCATCGAATAGCCGAGCTGTCTCCTTTTCATTGATGGTATTGATGCGAACTAAGGCGGTAGGTTTCATAGGAATTTCCCCGTCGAGTCGCAAAAGCGATTTGCTTTGTAAACGAATGCGCGCTGGAAAGCGCGCCTACGGCAATCTTGACGAGTGCGCGGTGGAAACCGCGCCTACAAGTCTCTATTTAGAAAACTATTTTTTCCGATAGGTGATACGTCCTCGCGTAAGATCGTAAGGGGATAATTCTACAGTCACCTTATCACCGGGCAGAATTTTGATAAAAAACTTCCGCATTCTGCCGGAGATGTGGGCAAGGATCCGATGTTTGTTATCCAATTCCACGCGAAACATCGCATTTGGTAAAGGTTCCACAACAGTGCCTTCAACCTCTATTTTATCATTTTTAGCGGAAGTTTGTTCCGCATCTTCGACTTGGGTTTCTGTACTGAGAACGACATCGGTGTCCTTTTTCTTTTTGGGTTGTGACTTCCGCTTCGTGCGCGCCGGATTCGCGTACCGCGTCTGCGGCTTTCGTCTGTTTCCTGAAGGTTTGCGATTCACAGTATAAATCTCCTTTTGTGTAGATGCAGTCAGATATACCTCACTACGGTACACGGTAAAACACCTACGGGTTGGTGCACTTACAAAGCACACCTATTATTCGTCTTCAAGACTAAAATGTTTCCCTGCTTCAACAACAAGTTCTCGGAAATAATCTGTAGCGAGTTGCAATTGCGTCTCGGCATCCGTTTTGTTTGTACTTGTTGAGACTAAGTCGACCGGCATAGTGCTTCCGTCCGCTTTGCGGAGTGAGACATACGCCTTTAGATAGACATCTGGGTGGCGTTCCATCACTTTTTGCATCAGTGGTGAAACTTCGGCTTCAAACATGCTAACATAAACCCGCGCCGTGGTAATCTCAGCGCGGTAGCGTTCGGCGATCAACGGTTGAATGTGAGCTTCAAAGACAGCTTTCATCTCACGAGGTGGACCGGGCATCATCATGATCGTCGATGCTTTGTGTTCAACACTGATACAGGGTGCCCAACCTGCGGGGTTCTGCAAGACAGTAGCGGTTTCTGGTACTGTTGCCATTTTTGTGAGTGCTTCGCTGAGCGCGTCGTTCTCTGACATCTCGCGGCGTTTCCGAAATTCGGCGATGGTCTCTTCGCTCACCACAGGTTTTGTGCCGGTGAGAGATGCTATGACCGCGACAGTCATATCGTCAGGTGTGGGTCCAAGGCCGCCTGTTGTGAGAATCAGAGACGTTTCCCGTTTGACCGCGGAATCCAATGCCTCGGACATCTCCTCGGCGTTGTCGCGTAGCATCGTAACCCGCCGTAACTCCCCACCCATTTGAAGGATCTGCTGCGCGATCCAGTGGGCATTAGTATCCTGAATTTGCCCAAGTACTAACTCTGTGCCGATCGAAAATAGTTCAATTGCCACGCTCGCCTCCTTTTTATAGAACCTGTTTCAAGAATTCAAACGCGCCTACACCGTAGAAGCTATGTCCTGCCTCAAACGCCTCGAATCCGACTTTGTCATCGGCATTGAAGCAATTGAAAATCGTTTTTGCTTCGTTAACGGCAAATCGGGTGGCTTCAATCGGAAAAATCGTATCTTCGGTACCGGATTCGATAAACAGTGCGCGTGGGGCAATTAACCCTGCGATATCGTACATCTCTGCATATTGTAGCACATTCGGTATGTAGTTGTCTATGCAATGACTTAGACTCAAGATGCTATCCCGAAATGTATTGAAATATCCGCTCACGACAGCAGCCTTGACACGTGTATCCATTGCTGCGGTGAAGAAGGTTGTTGTGCCACCGCCAGAGATCCCCATGATACCGAGACGTTTCATATCGACTTCAGGACGGGTTGCTAAATAGTCAAACGCCCGCATAGCATCGTAGACCCGCCAACCTACCATCGTGTGCCCTAACAGAAGTGCGGCACCCGCGCTCGGTTGACACGAAGAGCTTCCGCCACCTTTTTGGTGGGCGACGGCATCGCGCCGGTGCCCAAACCCGAATTGTTCGATGGCAAGCACGGTGTAGCCGTGCGCTAAGCATTGGAGCGCGAAATCGTTCTGATAGCCTCCGAATTCTTCTCGCATGCTACCATCTTCCTCAATTCCGACGATGTCATCTACGCCGCGCCCGTGCCCTGCTAAACAGAGAATCGTCGGGTTTGGTGTTGAACTGTTAAGATGCTTCGGAGAGAGGAAGTAGCCGAAAACAGATGAATGTGGACGACTCTTGAACTGCACGGTCTCACGGATATAGCCAGGGAATTCTCGCGACTCCAAAACTTCCGATTGTAAGTCGCACCTCTCCTGCGGAAAACCGCCAACTAATTCGGTAAGTTTTGCCCGCAGCTCAACCTGCCACGTTTTTGCCTCGGGCACAGTCGTCGCCTGAAATGCCAGTTGGCGAGGTGTCTCGGCGTATAATTGGTGCGTAAATGCTAAAGTGTCTCTTTCCTGTTCGTGATACATCGTTTTGCCTTTACAATTTACCCGTTCAACAAGTTCAAAACGAGACCTGTTGCCATCTTCGGGTAGAAATAAGTCGATTTTTGTGGCATTGTTAAACCTGCCATAGCCACTTCTAAGACCTGTTCAACGGGGGTCGGGTTCATGAGAAGCGCGACACGTCCTGTTCTGCCTTTAACATGAGCAACAACATCATCGGCATAAGCGGTGTAGCTGATATGATCTGCTAATGTTTCAACTTGGAACATCTCCTTGATGAGGGTTTCTTGAACGAGTGTTACGTCTAATTGGTCCGGTGTGCTTGAATGTGGAATCAGTAAGCGGTAGTTATTGTCTGCCGTATACATGCCGACCGCAGGCGATTTCCCTTTCAGTGTATCCAATTTTGCCATAAGGTTTGCTTGTGTGTCAACGTCGTGTACCTCAAACACTTCAGGCAGTTTAGCGATAGCATGGGCAACCTGGTCAGGACTAAGGTTATCCAGCAGCCGGTGAATTGCTAAAACAGCCAAACCCGGTGATTCCATCCTGACGAGGTTCACCATCATATACCCGTAGCCGGATAATCCGGTGTGCGCCATTTCATCCCTGAAAGCGAGAGCGGTTTCGTAACGGTGATGTCCATCAGCAATTAGGAGTGGTTTCGATGAAAAAAGGTTTTGGATTTCATTGTTGCGTCCTGCATCGTCTAAGCACCACAATTGGTGTGTGCTACCAAAGGTCTCGGCACAGTCAATTTCGGGTCGGTGTGCATCGGTAAAACTTTCCATTATCTGTTCAATGTCCCCGGTAGGATCGGCATAGAGGAGGAAAATAGGGCTGAGGTTCGCGTGGCATTCACGCATGAGATTAAGTCGGTCAGCCTTCGGTCCCGCGTGGGTTTTTTCGTGCGGTAAGACGACACGGTTTTCAAAAGGTTCCAGTTTCACAAGTGCGATCAAGGCGCGGCGTGTATAGTTTTTCCCGTCTGGTGCACTAAAGGACTGGTCATAGATGTAATAGCGCGGTGTTGAATCCTGTACGAGGGTCCCGTCCGCGATCCACTGGTTCATCAGTGTCGCGGCGCGTGTGTACTGATTTGCATTGTCGGTGTCATCATTGTGCGGTTGGCTCAGAATTAAGCGGATGATGTTGGCAGGATGACGTGCCTCTAAAGCGACCCGTTCTTCGGGTTTAATAACATCGTAGGGGGGTGCTATGACGTTCGCGAGTTCTCCCACTTTGGTCGTGTTGTAGCGTAAGCCGCGAAACGGAATAACTGTTGTTTCCATAGAGATCCTTGGGTTAATCCCATAGTCTTGTGCTAAAGTAGCGTTCACCAAGGTCATTAAAGACTGTGACAATAACGCCTTCTTGTATTTGTTGGGCGACTTTGTATGCACCGTAAAGGTAACCGCCGGAAGATTGTCCGACGAACCATCCGCGTCGAGCGAGACGGCTGCACATTTCGTATGCGTTTTCAATAGTGGTTGGGATTCGGCAATCAATTACGGATTCGTCCAGAATTTCTGGCACGATGTCGTCTGGATCCCCAAGATGTTTGAGTCCTTCAATGCCGGGAAACTTTTCTGGTAAGATGGAGCAGACCTGAATGTCTGGATTATAGTTTTTGAGCCGCTTGCCGACTCCGGTGATCGTTCCACCGGTTCCGACACCTGCGACGAAGTGTGTTAGTTTACCCTTTGTCTGTTCCCAGATTTCGACACCAGTGGTCTCATAGTGTGCCAGCCAGTTGTTTTCATTTTCGTATTGCGATTTGAAAAAGTACCGCTCTGGTTCCGCTTCATAACGGCGGTCAACTTCTCGCAACGCCTCATCGTAACCAAGCATAGCATCGGTATAGATAATTCGCGCACCGTGTGAATGGATACGTTTTTTGCGTTCTTCACTGGCGTTGTCCGGAATCACGAGTTCAACTTGATAGCCGAGGACTGCACCTATCATAGAGTAAGCGATCCCTGCGTTGCCGGAACTGGAGTCGAGAATAACCTTTTCGCGTGTGAGTTCGCCCGATGCAATCGCCTCGGTGAGAATTCTTAAGACCGGTCGATCCTTAATCGAACCACCAGGATTGGAGGTTTCGATCTTCGCGTAGATGTCAACGTTTGGCAACTCGTCAGCAAAGATATCTATTTTAGCAAGCGGTGTTTGTCCTATTGTCTGAAGTAGTGGATATTCTGAGAGATTCACCTTTTCAGGCTTTCGCATGCTCATGTAGCGTTATCTATCCTACCTTTGTATTATTTCTTTGCGATTGAAGAGCTTTTCAGTCGTTCGTAAAGCAATTGTTCCATGTAAGTCTTTGCTGTATCACCACTTAATTGTCCATTCAGGATAGGCACGACTTCAAATTCGGCTAACCGGACGGTTGGATTGAGCCCATACAGGGGCGGTAGCCAATCCCGAAATGTGTCGAAAAAAGCGCGTTGTGCAGCACGACCGTTTGTATACGGGAAATCCGCGGTGTGTCGCCGGAAGCGTTCTGGCCCTTTTGCGAGTGCGGCGACATGATGTTGTTGGCAAAACTGACGGTATTGCTCGGGCACGTATGCGAGCGGAATGTTTGCTGGATAAAATTGAAAGGTCCGCTCCCTGAATTGCGTAAAATGTTGCAGTTCGTCAAACTCGAAAATAAAATGATACGGATATGGAAAATAGGCATCGGGAACCAGGTATCCGT
>JAKZUG010000609.1:0-6871 GCA_047516705.1 Candidatus Poribacteria bacterium
GCAGGATGTTGTCCGGTGTGACCCTTGGGGTCAGGAAACGGATCGTCTGATGCATTTCGGCTTTGCGTTTGGATTTGGAGTATCGGAGTTGAATTTCCGCAACCTCGGTTTTTAGTGTCTGCTCCTCGGGGACAATATCTATCTTAAAGGGTGCTTCTGTGCTGACAGTGATTTTGTCCTCAAGGGTGAGTGCCTTGCCAATAACGGCGGGATACATTCGGCGTTCCTCGCTCAGTAATTCCGCGTAAGGATGCTTGACGAGCGGTAATTCAAGGACAAACTGGCTGCCGATCGCATAGAGATATTCCTTACAGTTCCACGTGAGTTCAACCTTCAATTCGCCTTCCAACTCCGAAAGCTTGGAGACTTTGAAATCCTCTACTTTGGCGCGAGCGTCCAACTCCAATGCTTTGTGTAGGAACTCCGATTTCTCCTCGGCGGTCTGAAGGTGTCTAAGTTGGCTACGTAGTTTCATGTTGAAACTCCCTGTAACCGTTAACTCTTGACGGACAGAGACACTTAGGTCTTTTTTCACATTGACGTGGGTGTGAACCCGTTTGAGATTCGATGTTGCATCCAGAGATGGGCTTTTTTCAAAGCGATAGAGTTCGTTCTGTATATCGCCAGCCGCGCCGTTAGAGGTCTTCTCTTCAGGAGTTTTATCCTCTGTTAAAAAACGCGGGTTAATAATCAGTGTCCATCTGTCCTGGTCACCGGCGGGTAGATCACCGAATGCACACGTCTCGGCTGTCGGATCGAGCCAGATGAGTTCATCGTCTTTGTCGCCTTCAACGACAAGGATCATGTGATTGAAATAGGCGAGCGACGGGACAGCTTCAACCTCTGAACCGCCATCGAAAAGATGAGCGTTGACCCCACGCATATCCCCAGCGGAAATGAGAACCGGATAAGAATTAATGCCTGCAGATGCGAGCATCGTGGAAAGGAGTGTTGTTTTGTCCTTACAATCCCCTTTACCGATTTCTAAGACAAAGTCAGCAGGGTAGGGTTTAATCGCCCAAATGCCGAGTTCAAAGCCGAGGTACTGGATGTTCGTTGCGACGTATTCATAGAGCCGTTTTATTTTTTCCTTTCGGGACCAGGTGCCACTGAGAAGCTGCGCTGTCTTTTCCTCGATTTTAGGTGTAATCTTATCTTGTTCCCGAATCAGTGTTGCATACCACGTCGTCAGTTTATCCCAAGAATCGAGGGAGGAGATGCTGATGTTATAAGCGAGATCTTGAGGTGCGGGCATCAGGTATTCGTCTTTTAATGGCGGTACATCTCGTGCCTCAAAGGTATAGGTGCGGGTGTAGTTATTCTCTGTCGTTGTCGGTTTAATATCGAGAAAGGAACTGTCCTGAGGATCTGTGGAGGCCGCGGGTGCCCCGGAAACCTGATAATAGAGATGTTTTTTCTTTGGGATATGTACTGTGAAGCGATAATATTGGACCGGATGCTGCCCTTGGAAATAGACTTGCCGCCAAAATTCGCCTTGCATGACGTGTCCGAGGTTATTCGTGGAATAGGCGTAGTCTATGATACAGCCGTCGCTAACTTCGGGGAGTGTGAAGTACATCAAACGTGCATCAACGTGCAACCCTGCGTTTACAGCACTCGGTGGCGGCACATCGCGTATGATTTCGTTTGTATCGAGTTCGACAATTTTGCCATCAGGGGTCAACGTTCGGGCATGATGGATAGTGACATCGTCTCTGCCACGCATATAAGGGATGCTGACTTCGGCAAGACCTTTGCCATCTTCGTTAAAGATTTTAGCGACCCGCCGTGTCGAGTAGATGTAGCGACTCTTTTCATCGATATTGACATCAACGTTATCCCAAAGGATGACGGCACCATCGTTTAGATAGGCTTCTTGAGAGGGTAGGTTATCAATGGCATCTTGGATTGCTTGTTCATCTGCTTCGCTAATGAAGTTGTACGGCAGCGATGATCTACGATTCTCATGACTGAGGGGAGGCATAGAACCATCCTGCTTTACAAGTTCACTGTGCTCGTCGGTTTTGAACGGTACAATGGGCAATGCATCGGTAAAAAGCGGCGGTTTGCGCGACTCTGGACTTTGTGCGTCAGTTAAAACCTCTGGTTCGGGTGGTGGACTTTGTAAGGCTGAACGTCGTGTTCCCAAGAACGTTTTTTCAGCGAGCGCGCCGTCATCTGTGCCTTCTACTACCGCTATTAGATTTCGAGTCGCGTTCCCATCGCCGTTATCATCAAGATGAGGATGTTCAGATTGGAAATTTCCGTCTTTCTCATAGAAGTCCTTCGTTCGTGTTTGTAGTGATAGAAACGCCTCTAACAGAGAGATGTCGCCGTTTCTGTCGGTATCATTCGCTGCGGAAGAGAAGGCATCAACGAAGACATCACCGAACCCTGCTTGTAGCGAATAGCCTTCATTTGGTGAACTTGATGTGAAGATAATTCGTCCCGGTTTGCTCAGTTGCGGAACAAGTTTACCGCTATAGGGGAAACCAAAGATTAAAGTCTGACGTTCGGCGGGTATGGTGTTAATGAGCGTCACGTATTCTGCTTCAGTAATATCCGGTCCCCGCAGATTAAGCTTCAGGTCTCCTCTACCGGTGCGAGAGGCATGTCCAAGCATGAAGAACAGAAATTGATCTGAGGGTTGGACAGTCTCAGCGAGTTTGGCGAACGCTGCTAAAACCTGCTCGCGTTTTGATTCGGTATCAACGATCCCTAATTCTCCAGACCCACCCATATCCTCAAAGAGAAAGGTAATTTGCTCCGGTGTATAACGGTATTCGTCGATGAGCAGTTGGTGAAATCGGGAGGTGGCACTCCAGAATGCATCGTAAAAGGATTTCTCACCGGCAGCACCGCCGATGATCAGCACATGATCTGCTGCAAACGCTGTTGTAGAAATCAGAATAACTGTGAGAATTACAATTAGTGTTTGGCGCATTTTCTTCTTCTCCATTGATGTGTCCTCTCTAAGGTAGCTGCGTATCGGAAGTGGATATGAAATCACCACTTTTCCCACCAGTCTTTTTGACGAGTCTGACATCGGTGATGACCATCTCTCTATCTACCGCTTTACACATATCGTAGACGGTCAGGGCTGCGACTGAGACGGCGGTAAGTGCTTCCATCTCTACACCGGTGCGGCCAATTGTTTGAATTTCCGCTTCAATCTCGATTTGTGGTCTATCATCATCTGCAATTGCAAGTTCGACGCGAATTGAAGTCAATGCGAGCGGATGGCATAGCGGGATTAACTCGCCGGTGCGTTTCGCCGCCATGATACCCGCAAGGCGTGCGACCTCTAAAACATCACCCTTCTTCATCTTTTGCTCAGCAACTAATCGGAGTGTTTCAGGACGGGCAGTAATATGCCCGCAGGCGATGGCGATGCGCAACGTTTCTTCCTTGCCACCGACATTCACCATCCGTGTGTTGCCTTTTTCGTCGAAGTGCGTTAATTGTTGTTTCATTTTTGTTTGGACGGCAGAACGGAGTCTGCCTACTACTATGTGGACGGCAGAACGGAGTCTGCCTACTACTATTAAACCGGATGTTCTGTCATAATCTGCTCATATTTTTCACGGAACCGCTGGAGATATTTCCCTTCACCGTGATAAGCGGCGACATCTTCGGGGTGTGGCTGAATCGGTTCGCCGCGTTTCAGGACGGAAGCACTGAACGCCTCAATGTCAAAGGGTTCGTTTTCTGTATCAGGATCTGCATCGTAAAGGGTTTTGACCCCAGCGACAGCAGCACCGAGTGCTGCGCCGCCCTTTTCCACGGGAAACGTCGGTCTATTCCAAATGCCAGCAACGCGTCGCATGATTTCCGGGCTATCGGTTGCGCCACCCGTTACAAACAGCGGTGCTTGTGTCTGCTTCGTGAAGACAGCAGAATAGATGTAAACGGCGGCGAGACTTGTCTCAATGATACCGGTATAATCTTCTGCTAATGTCGGTTGCGCAGCGGCACGGATCAATTCAAATGCCCCGGAGACAGGGAAGGACTCAGTCTTGGGTTGCCAAAACGTCATAAACTGTCCAGGCGCGACCTCCTGCAATGCCGCCTCTGCAGGTGCGTATTCTTCTTTTGCTAAACCGTAATTGTTTCTCACGGCATCCCAGACCATAGCACCGTTTGTACGGCACCCGAACATGAACGGACGATTGATGCCGTCATACATAGCATTGGCGAATCCCTCTGGGTCGAGTGTATCTCCATCAGTTGATACCATGTTGACGAAACTGGTACCGAGACTCAGCAGATCTCCACCGATGGGTACTTTCGCTTGTGGATTGTCGCCTGAACCCGCTATGACTGCACAGCGACCCTCAAAGCCGTATTTCTCTATATAATACGCGGCGAGGCTGCCGACGATGGAATCTGGACGCACGAGCGTCGGCAATTTCGATTGGAATTCTTCCACGTCGCCCGGTAATCCGTGCGCTGTTGCTGCCAGTAGTACAGGGTCCCATGTCTTTGACCGGTAGTTCATGAGCGACATTCCGCAGGCGTTACCGTAGTCGATAGGGACGTTTGTGTTACCGGTTAGCACCGCTGGGATAAAACTGCTAATCAACTGGATTTTTGCTGTCGCGGCGTAGTGTTCCGAGAACTGTTCCCCGACACGCCGCATGACAGTACCCGTGAAACGAAGCGGCGCATCGGAACCCGAAAGATTAATCATCGCCGCTTTCCCGCCGACTCCCTTTCGGACGGCATCGGTTTGTGCGACGGTATTCGCGGTCATCCAGATTGGAGCGTTGGGATATGCGAACGCGTTCTTAAGTAGGGTTTGCAAGTCGCGTTCATCTTCTTTGAAGTTTTGGAAACTCGCCAGCTGCGCCAAAAGCGCATCAGCATTGCCGTTCAGATAGACGTGTCCGTGTTGTTGTCCGGACGTGTTGATGAGGAGAATAGATTCAAGTGGCACGCCTGCCTCGCGTATATCAGCGAACATGGCATCGAGCGAGGCGAGGTACATCAGCGGTGGTTGTTCGGCTTCACCTGCTTCTCTCGGCGGTAAGATATAGTCCTCTCCGATACCGAATCGGTTGAGTCGTGCGTCGGCGCGGTAATCGAGCGAATGCTCAAAGTATTTTTCCGCTGTGTCTATGTCAATGACGACAGCAGATAGACTTTGCGTGCTTGAATCTAAACCGAGGGCAAGTCTTTTACTTGGCACAAGTTTCTCCTATACATGTAACGGTACACGGTCGATCGGCGCGCTTCCAAAGCGCGCCTATGGGTAGATGCCTGTATATTTTTACATTCACCTAATTCCCTGGATAGGCGCGGTTCTCTAGTTCTGCGATGAACTTTTCAGCGGCGATAGCGGCTGCGGCACCCGCGCCCGCAGCGGTAATCGCTTGACGGAATACGTGGTCGTGAATATCACCAGCCGCATAGACCCCGTCTATGTTTGTGCGCTGCATCTCGTCTACGATGATATATCCCTGTTCGTCCATATTTATGACATCTGTGAACAGTTCTGTGTTCGGAATATGTCCAATAAAGATAAATACACCGTCAATCGGGAAAAGTTGCGTCTCACCGGTCTTGACGTTTTTGAGGGTCGCACCGGTCACTTTGTCTGTGTCGCCGTTAATCTCCTCACCAACGGTGTCCCAGATGAACTTGATTTTGTCGTTTTTGAAGGCGCGTTCCTGCATAATTTGGCTTGCCCGAAGTTGATCACGTCGATGGACGATGTATACCTCGGAGGCGTATTTGGTTAAGAAAATGCCTTCCTCCAGTGCAGCATCGCCGCCACCAACGACAACGAGCCGTTGATCTTGGAAGAAAAACCCATCACAAGTGGCACAGTAAGAGACACCGCGTCCGCCGTATTCTTCCTCGCCAGGGATGTCCAGCATACGCGGTGAGGCACCCGTGGCTATGATTACAGACTTCGCACGGTATTCTTTCTCATAAGTCGTGACAGCAAACGGATGTTGCGAAAAATCAACGGCGGTTACGGTATCAAATTTAACTTCAGTGCCGAACCGTTCCGCTTGTTCCTGCATACCCTGTATAAAAACACCCGCTTCGTTCCCGAAGAAACCGGGATAGTTTTCAAGGTCGAGCGTCAAAGAGAGTTGTCCGCCGAGTGCATCACCTGTAATCAGGATAGGCTCAAGCATCGCACGAGACGTATAGACACCTGCGGCGAATCCGGCGGTGCCACCACCAATAATCACGATATTTCGATCTTCGATGTTGTTTGTATTAGTTTTCATTGTATTTTTTATTCCTTATCTGCTTTGGTATTAATAATTGCTTTAACATCTTCCCTAAAAGCATTGACATTCTTGGCATCAATTTTTGCATCTAAGTGCTCTAACCTTGATGTCATCAAAACTTAAAGTGCTCATTGTGGTCTTCCTCTGTGCACATTCAAAAAGAGGTTCTACATCTTGAATTTCGTACGACTACTTGGATAGAATCTTGATAGCATCTTTAATCTTGTTAAGGACTGTAAGAGGTGTACCAGATGCGCCAATGGCAGTTTGTAGAGCTTGCAATGCTACTATGAGAGCGTTTTGGACAGCCTCTTTGTCAACTTTGTTTGAGGAATACACTATTTTTTCTGTTGGTTCACCAATCGGAAGTCCATCATAGAAAAACTGCACTCGAGAACTTGCTACCACCACATTCTTGAAGAGACCATCTTTGTAATATATTACATGTTCATATGAAACCGAGACCTTTTTTTCGACTAACTTTTCGGTTTTTTCGACTAACTTTTCGGTTAACTTTCGCCAACCTACTAACTTTCGCCAACCTACAATTGCCAACACTAGGAAACAGACAATCAGTCCCACTTGTAAAACCAAAACAGTTGTTAACACTATTAAACTCCTCAGAC
>JAKZUG010000610.1:0-5333 GCA_047516705.1 Candidatus Poribacteria bacterium
CCCGAATACGAAGTTCCTTGAAGGATGGAATTACCAGAAAGACGAAGAAGGTTTGATTATCGCAAACGAAGATATGCAGATGTTGGATAGCAATGGGAAGCCGATTCCCGGGCTCTTTGCCGCGGGCGATATTATATCCGGTGAACGAAACCTAATTGCAACGGCGTTCGCACTCGGACAAGAGGCGGGTTTATCAGCATCAGACTCCTTGCGCCGCTGGCATTTCCCGCATTAGGAGGCATCCATAGAAGTAATGCAGAACGAGCAAAGAGATACTGTCTATATTATTGATACACATGCCGAAATATTTCGGTCTTATTTCGCAATTCGCGGCGGATTGACAAGCAGCGTCACCGGTGAAGCGACGCATGCTGTCTTCGGATTTGCCGGGACGCTTATTAGAATTTTAATGGAACTTGAGGCAAAGTATATTGTTGCTGCGATTGATACACCAGGCGACACCTTTCGCCATGAACTCTATTCGGAATATAAGGCGAATCGATCACCTGCGCCTGATGACCTCGTGACACAGATTCATCGCATCCTCCAATTGCTTGAGGCGTTTGGTATCTTGACGCTTGGTAGACCAGAATTAGAGGCAGACGACATCATCGCCTCTGTTACGCAAGCAATACTTGACGATCCTGAAGCACGTGATGTTGATGTCTCTATCATTTCCAGAGACAAAGACTTTGAGCAGCTTCTTTGTGATCGTGTGACGATGCTCGACCTCCACAACGATAAGATTATTGACGTTCGATCATTATGGGAGACGAAAGGGATTAAACCGTCACAGGTCGTTGATGTCCTCTCATTGATGGGGGATACCTCAGACAACGTACCTGGTGTCGAAAAAATAGGCTTGAAAACGGCGGCGCAATTGATTCAGCAGTACGGTTCTATTGACGGTATTTTTGAAAACATTGATGAGATTAAAGGGAAACGTCGCGAGAATTTAGAGAAGGCGCGATCGCAACTTCCGCTTTCAAAGCAACTGGTAACCTTGATACGAGATGCCGATTTGGACTTTTCCTTAGAGCAGGCACGTGTCAAACCGCTTGATCTCCAGAAAATCCGCCCGCTGCTTCAGGAATTGGAACTCAAACGTTATGAGCAGGTTGTAACGAAACTTGCAGGCGGAGATACTGAGTCTGTAACTGCACCGGCGACGCGCAAGGAACGGGTTGCGGAATTAGCACAGAAAACGGATGCTATTTTGGACAAAGGCAGCTACGACACCGCCGAAACAGGCGACTATTCGGCGATTGTTACGCTTGACGAACTGAATGATCTCGTTGAGACGCTATCGGCACAAGAAATCATCAGTTTTGATACGGAAACAGATGGTTTAGATCGTGAAGCGAAACTTTGTGGGTTAAGTTTCTCTTGGCAACCGAAACAAGGCGTTTATGTACCGGTGCGTTCGCCACAACCTGAAAACCATTTAGATACAGACACCGTGCTTGCGGCACTCAAGCCGATTCTCGAGAATCCCGCGCTACCGAAATGTGGACATAACCTGAAGTTTGATACAAGTATTCTTATTAGGAACGGTGTTAAACTTCAAGGGGTTGCTTTTGATACGCTGCTCGCAAGCCAATTGGTTGATGCTCGGACACCATCCCATAACCTTGATACGTTGGCACTGCTCCATTTAGAGCATAAAATGATCTCGTTTGAGGAACTAACAGCGGATCCGAGCGATACAACGCCTGCTAACGCAGCGGCGGGCCCAGGAGGGTTGTTTGAGGCAGAAGGCGCGCGGCAGAAGACAATTGATGAAGTCCCTTTGGCGCAAGCTACAGTTTACGCGGCAGAAGATGCTGACATCACGCTGCGTCTCTATCACTTCCTTATCCCGAAACTCAATGAGTTGGGTATCACAGAATTGGTGCGCGAGATAGAATCGCCGCTCGCGCCTATTCTCGCTGAGATGGAATATAATGGCATCGTTTGCGATAAGGCGGAACTCAAACGTCAAAGCGGTGTCATTGAAAAACTCGTTGATGCTCGGCAAAAAGAGATTCACGAAATAGTCGGGTATCCGTTTAATATTGATTCACCAAGCCAACTGGTACAAATACTGTTTGAGGAACTCGGTTTCAAACCGGTGAAACGTACACGCGGCGGCAAAATTTCAACGGATGTCACTGTGTTAGAGGCACTTTCCCTGAGAGAGGATGTCAACGATCCGAAGACGAGTGTACCACGCTTAATTATTGATTACCGCCAATATCGTAAGTTACAGAGTACCTATTTGGCACAACTCCAGAGTGCAATCGACACCAGAACAGACCGTATCCATACACACCTCTATCAATTAACGACGGCAACAGGTCGTTTGAAGTCCGACGGTCCGAATCTACAGAATATTCCTGTCCGTACAGAGATTGGTAGACAGTTACGGCGTGCCTTTAGGGCACCAGAAGGGCATAAGTTAATCTGCGCGGATTATTCACAAATTGAACTCCGCATCTTGGCACACTTTAGTGAAGATGAAGGTTTGATTGAGACATTCACCCAAGATTTGGACATCCATACAGCAGTTGCCTCACAGGTGTTTGAGGTGCCAATTGAAGCGGTTACGCGGGAACTTCGTGATAAGGCAAAGACTATCAATTTCGGTATCATCTATGGGGTTTCTCCAACAGGGCTGTCGCGTCGGATTAAGGGGATGACTGTAAAGGAAGCAGCAGCCCTCATTGACGATTACAAAACACGTTTTCCGGGGATAGATCGTTTTCTGCAGCAGTGTATCCAGCAAGCATCGGATCACGGGTATGTGAGTACACTCACCGGCAGACGACGGGCAATTCCTGAAATTTATTCCACTAACCGAAGTCAGCGCAGCCTCGGCGAACGGCTGGCAATCAATACCGTCGTGCAAGGTTCAGCTGCGGATCTGATGAAGGCAGCGATGGTACATGTACAACATCGCATTGATGCAGATAAATTGCCGTTAAAAATGCTCCTACAGATTCATGATGAGTTGGTACTTGAGACACCAGAACCACTCGCGGCGGAACATGCTGAGATTGTTTGTGAAGAGATGGAGAATGCAATGTCGCTGCTTGTCCCCCTGCGAACAGAGGCAGGAATTGGGGATAATTGGATGACCGCGAAGTAAGATTTTGCTATCAGTGAAAATTAAAATTGACAAATGACGAAGAATGTGTTATAATGTATTGTGAATTTTGTAAGGGAAATGTGATAGTGTACGCTAGCAAAGTTACGAGTAGTGTTTTGACAGTTTTACGGTTTGGAACCAAATCACTCTCATTATGGGTGTGACAAAGTTCTGAAAGAGATTGATAAGAGTTAATTTTTGCCAATCTTTCCTACGCTTGCTGCCAAATTTCTGCCTTTGAAAATGCTGAGAGTGCTCAGTCTTCTCATTTTCCCGTATTTTGATTCCCTATGCCGGTGTGCTGAAAGATATCGGTTCGCGTGGATGCATTGTGTGTTCTCGCGATATCCCGGATGTCCTTATGGTGTCGGTTAGGGTACATATAATTTCTAAAAGGAGAAAAGAGATGAATATCTACGTTGGCAACGTGCCTTACACAGCCACGGAAGAAGACCTCGAAACGCTCTTTGGTGAGTATGGTTCAGTTGCTACCGCTACGATTATCCGTGACCGGTACGACGGTCGCTCCAAAGGGTTTGGATTTGTTGAGATGGAAAACCAAGAGGATGGCGAGCGAGCGATAGAAGCGTTGGATGGCCAAGATATGCAGGGACGTCCCCTGAAAGTCAACCCCGCGCGCCCTCGCACAGAACGCCGCGAGCCGCGTCGGTACGACGACAGAAACAACATGGAAATGTAGTTTCCTACTGGCTTCGGTGCTACTGCGCCTGCATGAATCTCTGAAGTAGGAAGAAAAAAGTGCCGCGAAAGATATAATGTCTTCTGCGGCCCATAAGTTTTGCCCCGGTCTCGAACCGGGGCTTACCTGTACAACAGATAGGACAGAGTGGGGAAGCAGTACCGAGTACCATTTCCCCGACATTTCCGTCCTCTGCTCAGAATTGTCTAAAAGTCTTTCCGCTTGAGAGAACCCCAAGTTACAGCAAGTTTACCCGCCGGTTCTACTGCAACACCTAAAGCCGTCAAGCCGTTATTCATCAGGTCGGCGATATCTTCATCGGTCAAAGGTGCGTGGAAAAGGGCTACCTCGTCCATTGCCCCTGTAAACCAGTTGCCAGTACCGTCCCAAACGCCGCATCCACCGATGTTTACATTGAAATCGGATCTGCCGTGATTCACCCAGTTCCCGTTTACCGTCGTCGGATTGCCATCGACGTAAACCTCTGTGAACTGTCGGGTCCCAACAGCAGCAACATGGTGCCACTCACCTGATGGATGTTCGTAAGGATTCTGGTTACCACCGGCTGTAGGTGTCCATAGCATGACGGTCGTCGGGTTAATAAAACCGAATTCCGCGGTATCATTCTGACCTATTATCCCAACACGGTTGGCGGTGATATTCCCCGGTTTCACCCAAGCAACGACTGTAAATTCACGCGAGGCATTGAGTAGGTTTTGGTTGATATTGACACAGTTACCCGTGCCATCAAAGGCTAAGGCACCACCAAATCGTCCATCTACCCAAATCGGGGCGTTGACAATTGTACCGTGATTATTATTGCCTGACGAGTCCATGGCTATGCTTCCTGCACCATCGTTAAACAGCCAAATTCCCTTAACGCTACTCTGGTCGATTTCGGCGTTACTGCTATTCACAGCGACGAGACCCAAAGCCATAAATCCGAGACTGAACAGGACAACTGTTAAAGCATTAAATTTCATTTTAATTCCTCTCACTTTCTTTAAAGATTTGCCGCGACGCAGCGCGGATATGTTTCGTTGCCTAATCCGCTATTTGTAAAACTATCAGTGCGCATTAACTGACTGATGTTCCCCGCAACGTTAAAAATAGGAGATATAGACATTTTCACACATTTTGCATAAAAATGCAAGTTTTTTTTTCTGGCGATGCTGCTTTTATAATTATAACATATTTCTATATTGATTTTCAACGCAAATTAATCCTTCAGTTTATAAAACAGCAATCTATTATAACGTGAATTCGATAATAAAAATCCAAGTGTAGACATAGGTTGGGTAGAGCGGTAAAGAACCCATAGGTGTCAATTTACGGATTTTTGACAGTGTTTTAGCAACTACAAATATAAACAGGTTTCCGCCCTTACAGGGCTAAATTGTTTTTCTATAAACATACTGAAAAAATATCCAAGCAAATAAACCCTACGGGACTCAAGAGGGGTTTTGGAGTATGTAAGATTTGTGTTTATAGTAAAACCCACAATTA
>JAKZUG010000611.1:0-7996 GCA_047516705.1 Candidatus Poribacteria bacterium
CGGGGTGACAATCGAGGAGCCATCTCCGAGTTTGAGGCCGCGCTGACAATTGAACCTGATCACTATGAAATCTTGCACTACCTCGGTATGGCTTATGACCAAGAACAATTCTGGAACAAAGCCGCCGAAAGCTATCAGCGGTCTTTAGCGTTGATGCCCGACAATATTGAGGCACTCTACTCGCTCGGCGTTGTGTATTTTAAACTTGATAAATGGGCAGACGCGGTGACGGCGTTAGAACGCGTTGTTGAACTCTCACCACAACACGCGCGCGGGTATGAAGTCCTCGGCAAATCACTCGTGAAACTACGTCGCGACGCGGACGCAATCCCAATTTTGACAAAAGCCCTTGAACTAAAACCGAAGGCAGCAGGCACCTATTATGAACTCGGCATGGCACACCTCAATTTAAAAGCATATCCAGAAGCGATAGAAAACTTCAAACAGGCGTTAGCGTTCGGACCAGGGCGTTATGCAGAACCACACTACGGGCTCGGTATGGCATATCTCCGATCGGGTGACCGCGAGAAAAGCAGAGCCGAGATGCAAATTTATCAGCAGTTACAGAAGGAGTTCGCCGAATACGAACGCCTCATGCGCCTGACACGTGCCGAACCGAACAACCTTGAGGCTTGGACAGGCTTAGCCACCTTGTTGATGAACCAAAGAAATTATGCCGAAGCCATCCAGGTCTTTCAGAAGTGTATTCAACTCGCACCAAACAACGCCAATTTTCATCACGGGCTCAGTCGAGCGTTTATGAGCCTCAACTATCCTAAGCATGCAGTAGAAGCCGTCAGAAAAGCTATCCATCTGATGCCCAACGAATCTATTCTCTATAACACGCTCGGTAGTGCTTATGCGATGCAAGGCGACCAGCAAAATGCGCTCGCTGCATTCCAAAAAGCACTTGAACTCGACAGCGAGCAACCCTATTACCATCTTAATCTTTCAAAATTATATCAAAGTCTCGGCAACCAGAAGCTTGCGCAGGAGCATTACCGCGCCTATGAGCACCTTTTGTCTGAACAGAAGACGAAACAGAAATAATCATTTCGGTATGATAACCCAAGTTGCTACTAACAAATTTTGGGCGTTTCAATAAGGTTTTTGGGCACTTTCCCCACCCCGGAGGGGTGCTATGTCTATAGAAAACGGTATATTCAAGCAAACGCACCCCGGAGGGGTGCTATGTCTGTAAAGGGTGGCAACTTACGTTATGATAGTAAAATCTACATCCTATACACCGACAGAACGACGGAGTTACAAACCTCGCCAACGATGGTGGGGTAGAAATAGTCAGTTCGATATTACAGCATTGTATCTCCTCATTTCGCTTTTCAGTGTTGGCGTTTGCACTGCTGTATTCGCACAGGATATGAAGAATATGATTCTAATCCCTGCCGGCACCTTCACAATGGGGAGCGACAGCCGTGCTGCTGATGAAAAACCGAGGCATAAGGTCTACCTTGATGTCTATTATATCAGCAAATATGAGGTAACGAACGCCGAGTACTACGAATTTTGGAAACTTCAAGATGCTTCCCCACAGAAAGTAGCACAACATACACCGGAAAACTTTACACATCTCCCGCAAATTGGTGACTGGCCCGCACGCGCAAAGCAGTTCCCGAATCACCCGATCGTCGGCATTTCATGGCACGACGCAAACGCTTATGCGGCATGGAAAGGCATGCGACTGCCAACCGAAGCGGAATGGGAGAAGGCAGCACGCGGATACACCGATAGGATATGGCCCTGGGGCAACGCAATCGAACCGCACGCAAATACAGCTGCCAACGATGACGGCTACGAGAATCGCCTCGCACCCGTTGGGAGTTTTCCGAAAGGTAAAAGCTACTACGGCGTAATGGATATGGCAGGCAATGTTTGGGAATGGACAGCGGATTGGTACAGCGATGTCTATTATTGGTCCAGTTCACAAGCTGCGGCGAAACGTCCCAAGAAAAATCCAACGGGACCGGCTGTCGGCAGCTGGCGTGTCATCCGCGGCGGTTCTTGGATCGATAAAATCGCCCGATGCAGCACGACGTTTCGGTTTTATCTCTACCCAAACCTGAAGACCTCCTTTGTCGGCTTCCGATTGGCAAAAACAGCTGAAAAAACTTCAAAATAGTCCTACACAATGCCAAAACATCAACTTCCCATGGTGTTCCTACAACGCATCCTACTTCTCCCGTTCATACTTATAGGCAGTGCTACTGCACAACCACCGATCTTCGTAGATGCCACTGAAGAGGCAGGCATCCACTTCAAACATAGCAACGGTAAAACCGAGCACAAGCACATCATTGAGACGATGGGGTCTGGTGTTGTCTTTTTTGATTACGATACCGATGGCGACGCTGACCTCTATTTTGTCAACAGCGGTAGTATTCCGCAAACGAGACAGGCTGCACAGCAGGCACAACTCGGAAATGTACTCTATCGCAACGAAGGAGATGGACGTTTTACAGATGTTACCGAGATGTCAGGAGCAGGGAACACAGGGTACGGAATGGCAGCTGCCGCCGCGGATATTGATAACGATGGTGATGCCGATCTCTATGTCGCGAACTTTGGACAAGACACGCTCTATCGAAACAATGGCAATGGCACTTTTACTGACATCACCGAAGCCGCTGGTATTGATAACACACTTTGGGGAATCGCAGTCGTCTATCTGGATTTCGATGTGGATGGCGATTTGGATATTTTTGTCGTCAATTATCTGGTCTATGAATTGTCGATGCCAGTTACAACCTTTAAAGGTATTGTCGGTTACGGGCATCCGCGCAGCTACGAGGGAACACCCGATGTGCTTTACCGAAACAACGGCGATGGCACCTTTACTAATATCGCAGAAACGGCGGGCGTGACAAACCCTACTGAGGGGAGAGGCATGGCAGCTGTCGCTTGCGACTACGATAAAGACGGGTTTCCAGACATTTACGTCACCAACGATACGAATCGCAATTTCCTTTACCATAATAACGGCGATGGCACTTTCACCGATGAAAGTCTGTTCATCGGTGTGGGTTATGATGGAACCGGAGTAGCGGAAGGGTCTATGGGTGTGGACTGTGGTGATTATAACGGTGATGGATGGCTCGACCTGATCGTTGCGAATTCCGAAAAAGCAACCCTTTATAAGAATGAAGAAGGGCTCTTATTTGTCGATGCAACGGCGGACAGTGGATTACGACAACCCACACTGCCGTTTGTCGGTTTTAGTCCACTCTTTTTGGATTACGATAACGACGGACATCTCGATCTATTCTGTGCAAACGGACACCCGCAAGATGTCATCGAAAGCCTGATGGACCACGAAACCTACGCGCAACGCGACCAAATTTTTCAAAACAACGGCGACAGTACATACACGGATATATCAGAAACAGCTGGGACGTACTTCGCGGAGGCACTGGTCGGAAGGGCAGCAGCAATTGCCGACTACGACAACGATGGCGACGCTGATATTGTCGTCATGAATTCCAATCAGCGTGCGGTTTTGCTTCGGAACGAGGGTGGAAACACAAAAAATTGGCTCGGCATTAAACTCATCGGTACCTGGAGTAACCGTGATGGAATAGGGGCGAGGGTTACGCTCGTAACGGGTGGCACGACACAGACAACGGAAGTGAAGAGCAGTTCGAGTTACGCATCAGGCAGCGATACACGATTGCTGTTTGGTTTAGGAGAGGATCAACGTGTTGAGAAAATTAGTATCGTGTGGCAAAGTGGTATCAAACAGGAATTAGAAGGTGTATTAAGCAACCAAATTTTGAAAATTATAGAGTCGGAGTAGTAGGGATTTTATAGTAAAGCCTACAATTAAATGGACACTAAGGAATTGGCGAGGTTAGGAAACCTCGCCAGCGGCGGTGAAGTATCAAACCCTATTGTGTTCAGATGTTTTTGGACTTTACTATAAACCCCGTCCACGAACAAAGGTAGACAACAAAAAACCCGTATCCGGTTTGGGATACGGGTTTTCGTTAGCAATAAGAACTACTGCCGCTTGATATCTGCCCATTGTGTCGCCAGTTTGCCTTTCGGTTCAACGGGTGTCAGGACATTCAAAAAGAGGTTATCCTTCGTCGGCGCAATGAGAAGGTCAGTGTCAGTAGGTTCAAAATGGAGGTTGAGGTAATCCCCACCACCGGATTCACCGCATTTGAAGTGCAAGAAATTTTCACCCTTCTTGAGTTGAATCTCAGTTGGTGTTGTGACTGACTGTGCCCCACCCGTCCAAGCAGAATTGTCATAAACCTGTGCCCCGTTGAGCCAGATCTGCGCATGATCATCGTGTGCGGGGTGCATCATCGTAGTCCGGTCATCCGGTGAAATAACGGCTATGATCCCGTGCCAGGTGATATTTGTCCCATCAGGGATACCATGGCTTGTGGATAAATTTTGTTGGCTTTCAATATCAAGGTTAACAATCGACCAAGCGAGAGCACCGCCATTGTCCGGTAGGTTGACGACGACGTTTGCTGTTTTTCCAGCACCGTCGCGTGTGGAAACGGAAGCATTTGAGATCATGCCGCCAGTACCATCCGACAGATAATCCAATGTAGCAGAGGTGGCGAAACCACCGGTATCCGTTACCAGATCAAGTCCCCACCATTTTTCAATCCAGTTATCACCTGCCGGCTGCCAATCTTGTGCAAGTGCCATTGGCGAAATCATCACAACACAGACAAGTGTGATAAAGATTGCAAGTTTTTTCATAGCTATGAAATCTCCTTCTTCAA
This sequence comes from Candidatus Poribacteria bacterium, assembly GCA_047516705.1. Taxonomy (GTDB): domain Bacteria; phylum Poribacteria; class WGA-4E; order WGA-4E; family WGA-3G; genus WGA-3G. Next base: position 4,758 of record JAKZUG010000611.1, read on the forward strand.
GAATATACACAAGGTTCCGAACTTTGAGCAAGAAGCGCGCTTCCCAAAGCCTCTTTACCTCGTCTGATTTTACTTTTGGTGATAGCAATACTGCAATGCAATCACGCATGTGAATGCTGACATGCTACCGGTAAACCGATGTCGGTTTTTGTCAGCTGTGTGATTCTTTAGCTTTTCGCGGTGTTGTATACGGCACCACGAGGTAATTAGAAAACACACTTATAAATTATAGCACTTTTTAAATATAAATTGCAAGAAAAAAGTGAAAAAGACTATGGAATTCTTAAAAGTATATCATAAAGGACAGAATTTGTCAAGTTTAATTTGGACAACTCCGTTTTTCGTGATATAATAATCTGGATCTCGGAAAGTCCCTATCACTAACATGGAGAAAAACCGTGAATCGTTCTTATAGACAACAGCGTTCAATGCGCGCACTCCTCTTTTCAGGCGTTGTTCATCTCTGTCTTGTCATCGTCTTTATGTTCTCGTTCTATGTCCAAAGACCAAGCGATATTGAAGACGCGATTGCAGTGGATTTGATAAATCCGAAAGAGGCACCTAAACAACGTCGTAGGCTCAAACCGCCGCCCCCTAAACAACTACGGACACCGCAGCGGACGGATCCGTCTACCGAGTCGAACCAACGACATCTGGATTTGGCTGCTTCTGCCAATTTAATCAATGAGACCGTGCGGCAATCTGAAGCAGAACTTTTGCATAGCGCAACGAAATCTGTGTCCGATACAGAGACAGCACTTCCGGACATGATGACAGAAGCACGCCCATTCAATAGCCAATCTACACCGATTCATGAATCAGTGGCGAGTCCTTTTCAAACTACCGCAGGTGAAGGGATCAATAGTCCACAGCAACGGGTTAAAGGGGACGGCGGCGACGGTTTTCACAGACTCGAATCGACAGGCACCTCCGAAATTGGAACTATCGGGGACGGTGATGGAGACGGTGAAGGCGAAGGAACCGGTAACGGAGATAGCACCAATCCTTTCGCGGAGGCACTCAAAAACATCGCTGACCATATCATCGGAACACGAGAGTTGGACAAGGTCAATGTTGTCTTTGTACTCGACACCAGTGCAAGTATGCGCGACAACCTCCAGCAAGTCGCAGCGAACCTGTATGCCTTGACCGATGCTTTTGATCTCGTCAATTTGGAGTATCACCTCGGTATGTCTGAATTTAGTGTGCGATATGAAGGGCAAAGACTGGAAGTCCGCCCCTTGTTACCTGACGTTGCGATGATCCGTAGACGGATGCAAAAAGCCACGCTCAGCGGCAATGAACACGCGCTTGACGCTTTAATAGATACTCTCGGTTATATTGATTTTCATGCCGATGCCGATAAATTTATCGTCCTCGTGACCGACGAACCCGCATCGACCGCTTTTCGCAAAGAAGATGCTCACACAATGATGCAGGAAAAGGTTATTAAGGAATACCAACTTCAAGAGATCCGTGTCAACATCCTCGGACATACAGAACCCTTTCAGCCACGACTCGCGGAAGAGACAGGTGGACTGTGGCAGCGGATTCCGGGAGACATCGGTAGTGCAACTACGCTGCCAAGCACGCACGCTGGCAACAGCGCATTCATCAAGGTCTTCCGGGACATCGTTAAAGATATTCGTCGAAGCGGCGGCCAATTGCTATTCAGCATGGAGTCGAAATTTGAGGTACATCTCGAAGACGGTGATATACCCGCAAAGAAATTGGAACGTTTATTCAAAGAAAACGGAATATCTTTATCTATTGGCGGAAGTCTATTTAATAATGCCAAGGTTTGGGAGAGGGAAGAGGGAGATTTGTGGGTGATTACAGACTACGCAAGCGGGCACACCTACACCATCCGTAAACAGGGAGACATGTTAAACGTCTATGCCGGTATCTATCCCGAAAGCTGGGGTCTCTCCGAGAATCTCAATGCACTGACGCAACAGCGCGGTAACAGGTGGCTTATAAACGACCAGAGGAGCAAGCGGATATACACCGTCCGGAGTGAAAAGAATCAATTGAACGTTTACGCCGGTGGAACACCGAGCGCATCCCCTGAAAAGGGGTTTGGGACTGCTGTGGACATTGTTGTCATGCTCGATTACAGTCGGAGCATGGGTGGGAAATCCGAAGCGATTATGCTCGGTCTAAGCACGCTTATCGGCAGGTTAGACATTTTGCCCATCAATTATCGGATCGGACTCATCCGTTTTGCGGAAGCGAAAGATGCGATCAAGGTCATCAACGGTGCAGTCGTTACACAGATGCCACTCAACGAGTCGATGTTGGCAAGTTATATGGAAGACCCGTTCGGTGGTGACGAGCACCTTATCGACGCTATTGTGGAAGGCGTTCCGAAAGTGAAATTCAGTCCGTATGCGAGCCGAATCCTGCTCATTCTAACAGACGAACCGACGACCGGCAAGTATCCGCCTGAACGTGCGCTCAGCGTGTGTCAGTCATTAGGTATCCGCGCCTATGTTATCGGTCATCCGAGACCGACAGATTTTCAGAAAACCCTTGCGGAACAGACAGGTGGAATTTTTTTCACAATGCCGAAACATCTAAGCAAACCCTATCCGAACCAATAAATTAGTTATCAGTTGATTGAAAGGAAACGACAATACTATGTCAACAACTTCTACAAGTACACAACAACACCGAGAAATGGCAACCGAAGAGGGACCTGTTGCCGTCGCGATCGTTACCGTCAGCGATACACGGACCCCTGAAACAGACAAAAATGCAGCATTTCTACGTGAACAACTCGCCGCAGACGGAAACAGCGTCGCTGCCTACCAAATCATAAAAGATGAACCCGACCAAGTAGCCGCAGTATTAGATAAAATGGCGGAAAGCGACGCACAAGTTATCTTATTCAACGGTGGCACCGGCATCGCACCACGCGACACTACATTCGACATTCTAAATCGTAAGTTGGAAAAGATTTTACCCGGATTTGGGGAACTCTTTCGGATGTTCAGTTATGATCAGGTCGGCGCAGCGGCGATGCTATCCAGAGCAACAGCGGGTGTCTATCGTGGGAAAGTGGTTATCTCGACACCAGGGTCAACCGCGGCTTTGCAACTCGCATGGGAAAAATTGATTGGACCGGAATTGCAACATCTTGCATGGGAAGTCGGACGTTAGTTTAAGGAACAACAATCCCTTTTCTTCGCTGGCGAGGTTTTGCGGCGTACGCGCCCAAATGCGACCTGCATTCTAAC
>JAKZUG010000612.1:0-7909 GCA_047516705.1 Candidatus Poribacteria bacterium
TCCAGCAGCGATCTCCGCGTTTCATAAGGTTTACACAGCACTACCGACCGACGAACAGGCACAGCACAACCTCATCGCCGCGTATCAGCAATATGCAGGAGCCTTGAGAAACCAGAGAGATTATAGTGCTGCACTGGTGCAACTCCAGAAGGCGGTAGACCTCTTTCCGACCAACATCAATCTCCGTTTGAGCCTGGCGCAGGCGTATCAGCACACCGGCAAATATGAACAGGCACAAAGCGAATTAGAACAGATTTTAGCACAAGACCCGGACAATCAAAACGCAAAAACAGAACTCGTGAACCTCCAGGTCCGACGTGGAAATGCCTTGATGAACCGGAAGAAATACGCCGAAGCGGTAGCTGTCTTTGAAGGGATTCCGGCATCTGCAAAAACTATAGATGTGCACAACATGATCGGTTATCTCTATCTTGTGCAGGGTGAACATCTCAAAGCGTTGGCAACTTTTGAGACCGTCCTCGCGAAACGGCCGAAGAATGCTGTCGCATATCAAAATCTGCTCTCGCTTGAATCGGAACTTGATGTGATGCTTAGTAAAGCGAGAGCCACAGCCTTGACAGTACCCGGCACTGGCGAGACTGCTCCAAACCCCGATACGGTACCAGACACCTCCGACCCGACCGCAGAGAAGTTGACTCACATCCAATGTTCGCTCGTACGCTGTTTAATGAACCGAAAAGAGCCTAAAAATGCGATGAAGAAATACCAACAGGCGTTAGGAGTGAAACCCTACGCGCCAAAATCGCGAGACCTACTGATTGAGACCGGTAAGCAACTCGCCAACTGGTTTCAGAAGCGAAACGACATTGATAGTCATGAAGCAATTATTCGGTGGGTGACAGAATTGGATAGCAATTTTAAAGAATCGCTTGAGCCTTAATGCTTTTATCTATAGTAACGGGCAGAGACCCCGGTTTGTTCTTCAGGTCCGGTTTTGCGGCGTACTCGACCAAATGCGATCTGCATTCCAACCGCACCGGTGTTCGTCGAAAACATTGTAGGAGCGGTTTTCAACCCCGATTGAGGAAGATACGGTTGTGAATCAACGGATGTCCGTAATCCTGAAAATCTTTGAATCTCATAAATCCCCCTTCCCAGTAACGGGTGGGGACCCCGGTTCTGACGACTGAGTACTCAGTTGTTAGTACTCAGGTACGCTCCGCTTTTCGCTGGCGAGGTTTCTAACCTCGCCTTAACTGATAACCGATCCTCTGATAACTGATAACTATTACAGCAATTAACAAGGGAGCATAGTTATGAATCTCTTTAAGTCAATCCAGATAGGTTTGGTCATCCTGTTAATTCTTCAGATCGCTATCTTCAGCGGTTGCGATCAGTACGAAGAATTCACCAATGACCCGCCTGAAATAACCACCTTCACTGTCCCAGCGGAGGTTGAATACGGCGAAACCATTAAACTCAGAATCAGAGCCTTTGATGCGGATAACGACTCTCTAACCTATGTATGGGATGTGTCCGAAGGCACATTGATTGGCGACACGGGTCCCGAAGTTCAGTGGACTGCCCCTAAGTCACTTGAAGAAATGGTGCCATCGAAAGTTGTAACCGTTAATGTTTATGTCCGGGATGGCGGCGAGAAAGATGTCTCCAAAACGGCATCGATCATCGTTTACTCCAAACCGTACAGAGTCGCGGAGGTACTCAGCGGCACCTATAGACTTGTTTCCAAAAGTGTTCACGGCGACCCCGTTCAAGTGACAAGCATCCTACGCCTCACAACCACGACGTTTACGCGTGAATTCCAAGACATCTTGGAAGGCGAAGCCCAAGGGCAGACACAGTTCGTCACTGGCTCCTATAAACTTATTAAACCGTTTGATGAAAGGAGCGGGACGATCCACTGGTTTACGCATGGAGACCCCACGCCTTCTAAAAGTACATATACTTGGGATGGCAAATTCTTTGTCCTCGTGTTGCCAGCCACTGCTACGCAGTATGTTTACACCCGCGTGGGTGCGGATCCCGGGGGTGTCGCAGAAGAGAATGTATCAATCATTGATGATGAAGACGTTGAACCAGAACCGGTGGATCCTGATGATGAACCCGTTGAAGTCGTCGAGGAAGATGTTGAACCAGAACCGATTGATGTCGATAACGAACCCGTTGAAGAACTTGAGGAGGTAATTAATCCAGATCCGGTTAACATTGATGGAGAGCCTATTGAAGTAACCGATGAAACGTTCAAGACCAAGGTGTTGGATGCTAAATTGCCTGTTGTCCTTGAATTTGGAGCCGATTGGTGTCCTTTCTGTAGACAGATGCGACCCATTGTTGATGCAGTCGCATTAGAACACCGCGATACTTTCATCGTGGGACGGTTAGATATTGATGAAAACCGTCAGACGACTGGGGAATACAAAGTGAAGGGGATTCCGGCGTATATTGTGTTCCGAGACGGCGCAGTGGTCGCAAGATTCGCAGGAGCAATGCCGAAAGAGGTCTTTATGCAGAGAATCCTTGACGCACTGAAGTAGGTTTTCACGTGGACATATACGAAAAAAGGAGGTTTCCATTGAAAATTACGCTATTTTCGATTTTAACTCTCATGTTTATGACCCGTGCGTTTGTGCCGAACAGTTTCGCACAGGACTACGCACAATGGAATTTACCCGAGAATGTTAAAGTGCGTTTCGGAAAAGGTGGGATAAACGAGATAGCGTATTCCCCGGATGGAAGCCAACTTGCGGTGGCAAGCCACATAGGTACTTGGATCTATGATACGCGCACCGGTGCTGAAGTCGCTCTGTTAACGGGGCATACGAATAAGGTCTTGGGTATATCGTTCAGTCCTGATGGTCAGACGCTGGCGAGTGGAAGTTTAGACGGGACCATCCACTTATGGGAAGTTGCCACGGGTGTGCTTCTGCGCACGTTTAAGGGGCTGCCGAGGGGTGTCTTAAGCGTCTCGTTCAGTCCTGATGGTCAGACGCTCGCCGGTGGAAGTTGGGGCAGAAACATCCGCTTATGGGAGGTTGCTACGGGTAAGTCGCTGCACACGCTTGTGGGGCATACGGGATTTGTCTTAAGCGTCTCGTTCAGTCCTGATGGTCAGACGCTGGCGAGTGGGAGTGAGGACAGAACCGTCCGCTTATGGGAGGTTGCCACGGGTAAGCCACTACACACGCTTGAGGGACATACGCGAAGTGTCTGGAGTGTGTCGTTTAGTCCGGATGGGTTGACGCTGGCGAGTGGGAGTTGGGACGGAACCATCCGCTTATGGGAGGTTGCCACAGGGACCTACCTACGCAGGCTTAAGTCGCATACAGATGGTGTCTATAGCGTGTCGTTCAGTCCTGATGGTCAGATGCTGGCGAGTAGCGGTGTGGATGGAACCGTCCGTTTGTGGGAAGTCAATACAGGTGAGCATCTGCACACGTTTGAGGGACATGTACGGAGGGTCTTGAGTGTATCGTTCAGTCCTGATGGGCGGGCACTTGCCAGTGGGAGTTGGGACGGAACCGTCCATTTATGGGAATTTGCCACGGGTGTGCCGCTGCGCACGATTGTAGGACATGAGTACAGTGTCCGTGGTGTGTCGTTCAGTCCTGATGGTGAGATACTCGCCAGGACGGGTGATGACGGAACCGTCCGTTTATGGGAAGTCGGGACGGATAAGCCGCTGCACACGCTTGGCGGACATATGTATGGTGTCAGTAGCATATCGTTCAGTCCTGATGGTCAGACGCTGGCGAGTGGGAGTGGGAACGGAACCATTCACTTATGGGAAGTTGCCACGGGTGTGCCGCTGCGCACGTTTAAGGGGCATGCACGTTATGTCGAGAGTGTGTCGTTCAGTCCTAATGGGTTGACGCTGGCGAGTGCAAGTTTGGACGGAACTGTCTGTTTATGGGAAGTTGCCACGGGTGCGCGCCTACGCATATTTGAGGGGCATACAGATAGTGTCAGGAGCGTGTCGTTTAGTCCGGATGGTCGGACGCTGGCGAGTGGCAGTGATGACGAAACCGTCCGTTTATGGGAAGTTGCCACAGGTAATCCGCTGCGCACGATTGCGGCGCGTAAAGAAGAAGTCAATTGCGTGTCGTTTAGTCCGGATGGTCGGACGCTGGCGAGTGCGGATTCCTACGGAACTGTCCGTTTATGGGAAGTTGCCACGGGTGCGCATCTGCGCACCTTCATAGGGCATTTGGATAAGGTCTTGAGCACGTCATTCACTCCGGATGGTCGGACGCTGGCGAGTGCGAGTTGGGACGGAACCATCCGTTTATGGGAAGTTGCCACGGGGCAGTCTCTGTACACGCTTGAAGGGCATACGAATTTTGTCTTGAGCCTGTCATTCAGTCCCGATGCTGCCACACTCGCCAGTGCGAGTTCGGATGGCACGGTGCTTCTGTGGGATGTTACACCCTTCATTCCAGAACAGACACCACAAGATACAGACATCCAGGAGACACAACCGGATACAGCAGGTATACAGCGATACGAACGCGAGATGGTGCGCTTGATCTACTTTCGCCCAAGTGACCGCTCACACCGACAAGGTATCGACACAGAGTTAGATACATTGATAAGATGGTCACAGTACTTCTTCGCCGAACAGATGCAGGACTACGGCAACCGAAAAACCTTTGCCTTTGAAACTGATCCCAACGGGTACGCACGGGTCCATCATGTTACCGGAAAATTCACCGATACATACTATCATCATGATACTTACGACAAAGTGCTAAAAGAGGTCGCTGAACAGTTTGATTCATCAAGGCATGTCTACCTTATTGCGGTAGATGTGAGTAGCGAATTCATTAACAATGAGGGTACGTGTGGCATAGGCGGTGGCGGTTGGAACTCGTTTGACAACGAACTCTGGCGGCGAGATTTCGGTGGTACAGCAGTCATCCCTGCCTCCGGTGTTTGTGTTAACCCGAGTGTTACCGCACATGAACTCGGGCACGTCTTTGGATTAGAGCACGATTTCCGGAGCGATACTTATCTCATGGCTTACGGGACACAAAAACGCTTGTCGCACTGTGCCGCCGAATGGTTGGATACCCACCGGTTCTTCAATAATGATCCAACCTTTTTCGATGAAACCACAACGATGGATATGCTCTCCTCACTCACATCCGGACCGGATATCCGCCGTCTCCGGTTTGAACTGACCGATGCAGATGGCTTGCATCAGGCGCAACTGATTGTCCCCGCAGCTATCACTGATCCTGCCCCGGGCACGAAACTGCATAGCTGCAAGTCCCTGAGTGGCGAAAATCAGACCGTTGAGTTTACTGTCACTGAATTAACAGCCACCTCCGGTGTTGAAGTAACGCTTCAAGTGATTGATATACAGGGCAACATCACAAAACAGACGTTCCCGGTCTTGGCAGAGAATCCGGTCTCAAACCGCGCACCGGTGGCAATCGGCACAATCCCTGACCAAACTTTGACACTCGGCGGAGGTTCTACGACACTCAGTATATCCTCTTACTTCAGCGATCCAGACGGTGATGTTTTGAGTTATAAAGCTGAGACAAATAATACAAGAGTGGTCGCTGTAAGCTTGGCTGGAACCCAGATAACAATCACACCGAGAGGGACGGGCAGCGCGAGCGTGGCGGTGACGGCGAGCGATGGTAAATTGCTTGTCACCCAGCGCATCTCGGTTCAGGTCAGGAGCGCGCCTATTGCAGATGCCACAGGCAACTTTGACGATCCCTTTGAAGGCACAGCACTGCAAAACCCCAATTGGCAGTGGCAAAATGAACCCGCGAATTGGGATGTCGGCGAAACACGAGAGAATTTCTTACATATTGAGGGTGAAACCAATCGGAATCTCTGGGCATCAGATGCCTCGAATTTCCTGTATCAGGAGACCGATGCCGACGCGTTTGATGTGGAAACCCACTTTTTCGCCAGATGGGATACTTCTTCTGGTGTCAATGGGTTGGTCGTGAAGAGTCCAGCGGACAACAACTGGGTAACCCTAAAGTTCTGGTCGCGAGATGCCGCTGCGAAAGGACAAATCCAGTATCAAACCAAAGAACAGGAAGGCGGAAACGGCTTAACAGGCAATGCAGGGTTCACACCGACCTTTGGCAACACGGAACTGTTTTTCCGGCTCCGTAAACAGGGGAACACCTATACAGGGTGGTATAAGACCCGCGAAGCAGACCCTTGGATAGAGATTGGCGTTACGAATTTTGTGTTGACACCACCTTTACAAGTAGGGATTTATGCGGGTGTCGCTGCGGGTACAGGCACCTTAACGGTTGACTACGATTATTTCCGAAGCACAGTCAACACCGGTGTCTTGGCATCACCGATACTCCATTTCGCTGCGATGGAGGCACCGAGAGAAACAACACTCTTGCCAAACTACCCGAACCCGTTCAACCCAGAGACGTGGATTCCGTACCAATTATCGTCTCCAGCGGATGTGACGGTGCGTATCCATGCGGTGGATGGGAGTTTAGTCCGGACGTTATCGTTAGGACATCAGGCTGCCGGCATGTATCATGGCAGGAGCCGTTCAGCCTATTGGAACGGCAGAAACGAGGTGGGCGAATCCGTCGCAAGTGGTATCTACTTCTACACATTAACCGCAGACGATTTCGTAGCGACACGAAAGATGCTCATACGCAAGTAACCCTGACAACTCCAGGACCGGTAGGTGCGGTTTTGCGGCGTACGCGCCCAAATGCGATCTGCATTCCTAACCGCACCGGTGTTCGTCGAAAACATTGTAGGAGGGGTTTTCAACCCCGATTGAGGAAGATACGGTTGTGAATCAACGGATGTCCGTAATCCTGAAAATCTTTGAATCTCATAAATCCCCCTTCCCAGTAACGGGTGGGGACCCCGGTTCAGACGACTGAGTACTCAGTTACGCTCCGCTTTTCGCTGGCGAGGTTTCTAACCTCGCCTTAACTGGCAACCGATAACCAGTCCTCTGACAACCGACAACTGACAACTGACAGCCATTTCAGCCCTTGTAAGGGGTTTTTGCTTGGGTGTTTCTTCAGAATATTTATAGAAAGGCATCAAATTAAGAAGTGCAGCCCTGTAAGGGCGGCATATTTATAAAGGAGTATATTTTATGAAGGTCCTTAAGCCAACAACTCAGATAGGTTTGGTCATTTTGTTAGTTCTCCAAACCGTTATCCTAATCGGATGCGCACAATATGAAGAACTCACCAATGACCCGCCTAAAATAACCACTTTCACTGTCCCGAAAGAAGTCGAATACGGTGAAACCGTCGATTTTAGAGTTAGAGTCTTTGATCCCGAAGACGACCCTTTGACGTATGCCTGGGAGGTATCCGACGGATCCTTGGTCGGAGAAGCCGGACCCCAAGTTCAGTGGACTGCTCCCGAACTGCCACCGGAGGAGATCGTCCCACCGATAGCCGTGACCGTCTATATCTACGTGCGCGATGGCGGCGAGGAAGATGTCCACCAAATGGCAACTATTATCGTCTTCTCCAAACCCTATAAAATTGCGGAACTACTCAGCGGCACCTATACGCTCATCTCCAAGCAGGTTAACGGCGACCCGGTTGCAGAGGCGGGTATCCTGCGGCTCACACCGACAACATTTACAAGGGAAATCCAGTCGAATCCTGAAGCGGAGATCCAAGAACCGACGCAGTTCGTCACCGGCTCCTATAGGTTCATTGAGCCGTTCAATGAAAGGAGCGGGACAATCCACTGGTTCCCTACGGGAAGCACAGCACCCGATGTCAGCACGTATACGTGGGACGGCAGACTCTTCGTCATCTTCTGGCCCGGAACTGCTACCAGTTATATTTATGAAAAGTAGGATCATCCCATAGGTGCACATCGGTAATTCCGGTTTTCCCGGAATCCAGATTCAGTAGGCGCGGTTTTACGAGGTTTAACAATTTAATCAGGTAAT
>JAKZUG010000613.1:0-4794 GCA_047516705.1 Candidatus Poribacteria bacterium
GTTTATGTCAAATAGAAACATAGGATACTGAGTTTTCCTCTTAGTTGCCAACCGTTTTGGTTTTCTTGTAAAAAATGCGAAGTCGTAGAAAGCCGAGGTTGGATAAATTAAGGATAGGACTTACGCAATTTACGTTCGTCGCTACTATGTTCTGCAGGGGTCCCCGTGCCCTGCGTGCGTTCAGGTTCGGATGGGCACAGGGACCCATCCCAACAGCGTTTTGATGCGTAAGTCCTAAAGGATTTAATTGTGTAATACGTAGTGTCCATTAACCGAATAACTTGATTGACAATGCGCTAATCTTTTGATAGAATGGGCTGCGCTTTACGACGCTACCAAACCCATAGGGAGGTAGAAATACGAAAAACGCGAAACACTCTTTTTGTTCTACCCGTATACTTCTCCAATGTCTGCTGTTAATATTGATCTCGACCCTGAATGGAACGGTTAATGCTGCGTTTGAGAACATTGAACTCATGGCAGGACCGATGGGAATGGGTGGTGCATACTCGGCAACGACACATGATACCAGCGCGTTGATATGGAATCCGGCAGGTTTGGCACGACTGCCTGCGCCCGAAATCGGCATCAGCTATATGGATTTGTATGGTGTGTTAGGTTATAGCTGCATCGGGGTGGCACATCCAACTCAGACCGGACAGACTATCGGCGCAGCACTTCTAAACTCAAGTGATACAGAAGGGATATCTCAAGAACACATCGTGCTGTTGTCCGCTGCGACCCGTGTCTGGCAGCAGCTGCATGTAGGCATCAATACCAAATATTTTACCACCTCGGTTAATCTGGAACAGGTACCGTTGGGACGCGGCACGGGATGGGGCGCGGATCTCGGTATCCAGTACGCATTCATGGCGGAGAAGGTTCGCGTCGGTCTGGTATTCCCGAATCTACTCTCAAACCTCTCCTATCACCGACTTGAAGGGAAGATCTCCAATAGTGCCTATACTGAATCGCTCCTGCGTGAATGGCGTATCGGTGTTGCTGTAACAGTTGATGCACCGAACAGAAAATCAGATGCTGTGTTAGCGGCTTTTGAGATAGCTAACGGCGTGCCTCTTGTCGGCTGTGAATACCGACACGGTGCAAGACACGGCGAATTGGCACTTCGGTTGGGCTGGCGGTTTACCGAAGGGTTCACCGCGGGTTTCGGCTATCAGCATGGTAATATTGGATTAGATTACGCCTTCGTCAGTGGAAGATACGGGAACCCACAGACCACGCTGTTTTCAGTACGGCTACTCTACTGAAAGCGACTTGACATTTCCTGACATTCGGTGTAACTTATTAGACATAAGGCTTACGCATCGCGTAAATTAGATGGAATACAACATCAAAAAATCCACAGCACCCTTGAAACCTTAGGGCTCGTTTTGCTTCACAGTCCCCCAAATATGAATAAAACGCAACAGATATAAAAATTAGAATATATACCGCGCTGACTGGGTTAAACACATTACAAGCAATTGAACTGCGACAGAAACCATTGTGATATATCTGAAACCTATGGGGTAGAAACTGAATCCACGGTGTAACCGGAGGACGTAACAGGTGGCTCAAAAGAGAAAACAGACGCAGAAAAAAATGCGGATAGAAGAATACCCACGGGAAATACGGGAGCATCTCCATCAACTCGGTATGCCTTCGATTGAAGCGTATAAGGAGTGGTGCCGCACTCATAATTTTAGTCAGGGCTTGGATAAAAATCCGCGCCAATGCCGAGACGAACTTTATGTTGTAACGCGAACGCAAGCCGCCAGAATAATGGTGAAAAAGAAGAAAGACCGCAACCTAAAAGAACTTCTTCCGAGAATATACAATCAAGAACTGCGGGCAGAAAAACTACAGAACGCAGTTACCAGAGCCATTTCGGAAGCTTTTGAGAGCAGCATAGCCCCGCAAGTCCTTTTGAAACTCCTGTTATATCTCGAAGCCAACTCAGACCTGTTAAAAGAAGCCACCTATATTCAAGGCATCTCAGCACTCGCAAACCATCATGAAAGTTGGATTCGATCCCTTGAGACATGGAAAGTCAAAAAACATAATCGCGACCGCCAGTTTTCCGAACTCGCTCGACACCTACTTGCCGCTTATGAGGTGCCACTTTTCATGGATAGTGTCTGGTTTAATGGAGACGGCACGCATCAGAATTGGTTTAAACACATCGGCACCGGTCAAAACATCCGAACTGCACAGGATATTCCTATACCGCTCACCAAAAAGATGGCGCACCATTTTCTTAAGGCACCAAAGCATTATACCAAATCTGAAAAATAAATTCGCATTTAAGAGATCTTGAAACTCATGCGGAGCCGGATGTAAGAGGCGCAATAAATTGCGCGACTACAAACCGGTTTCTTGTTAATGAAAAGCGGTTATTCAGAAATGGTATTACACCGTTGAAGAGGCACTCCGCTGGGGACAAGTACACGCCCTCGGTGGCGATCGGTATTTGGTGGACGCACTCCGACAAGCACGACTGACCCAATCCTTTAGTAACGATGATTTCTGGATGAATGTGATTCGCTTCTTTATTGCAAATCCGATGTTGGATGTCAGGCATGTACACCCAATTATTGACTACATTTGGCATCAGAGATACGAGAACCGCCGCGTCTTTGTTGAGAGAGGGGTTGCGAGAGAAATTGGACCGGCGCAACCTAACTTCAGCATGAGAGGGAGAACGCCTGAAACGCTGCTCCACCAAGTTGAGGAATGGCATAGCGAACTCGGTAGAGAATCGAAAGGCAAGGAACTTGAGTGGTACCGTTCACAGATCGGTGAATTTCACCTCTTAGCAGGGAGTGAGCAGCTGCACAATATGAAATTCTGGTCTATTCGAGAACTGCTCAGTAGTGACGAACTCATCGACGAAGGACGCGCTATGCAGCATTGTGTTCAAACTTACGCAAGATCCTGTCACACCGGACGGTCATCCATTTGGACGATGGAGATCGAAGATGAAAACGGACGACGCAAGATCTTGACGATTGAGGTTGCACCACGTGAAAAAATTATCCGTCAAGTTCGGGGTAAGCGGAATCGGTTACCAACGCCTAAAGAGAAAAATCTTTTAGGAAAATGGGCGGATCAGGAAGGGCTGCAGCTTGGGGAATACATATAGACATAGAAGCACTCAGTTGTCAGCAGTCAGCAGTCAGTAAGAGTCGCGACCCGGAGGTCGCTCCTACAAGAAAGGGCACGCTATCGGAAGATCAAAATTATCGGAGAACTGAATGGCTGTGGCTGGCATACCGAAAAAGTTGATTTCTTGATACAATTGATGGTAAACTGTTTATAGTGGCAATTCAACTAAAAAGGAGGCACCACAATGAAAAATTCAACAACTATCCAAGAAATTATAAAACGTCTCAAAACTCTTTCGCTTGAGCAACAGAAGCAAGTTTTGAATTTCATATTAGAGTTGTCAGGCGAACCGCCAAAGCAATACCCGGGCAAAAATCTACTTCAATTTGTAGGCACAATTTCGCCTGAAGACCTTGAAATCATGAAACAGGCAATTGAAGAAGGGGGTGAGCAGGTCAATGAATCAGAATGGTAAAAGGACAATATACTAATGCTTGAATCAACCCCAACAAACGAGGCACTCAACACCCTCCGCGAAAAACTCCGCGAAATGTTTCACTTCGCGCACAATGACTTAGACTTTGGCATCTTCCATATCCTCAAAATCAAGCGCGATGAAGTTAATCAATTTATTGACGAAAAGTTGCCTACCATAGTAGACGAAGCACTTGCTGAAGTGACCGACACGCTTCACGATAGTCAACTTGCTGAAGTGAAAGAATACGTCAAGCAAGAAGGCGGGGCAACGGAGAAAGGTTATCTTAACGATATATCCGGCAATCTTCAACTCCTCATTGATTTTCTCGAATATAAACGGCAAGATGAACTCATTGCTCCACTCCAAACTAACCCTGAGGATCTTAAATCCAAACTTGCCTTCCGCGTCTATAACCACGCCCACAGTTTCTTTGAAGGCTATTACCGAGACGGTGACTTTGGCTACAACGATAGGAGCACCGCACACTATAAGGTAGATTATCCCGATGAGGCAGACTATAACGGTGCAGATACTCTTTTTCACTGGAAATGTCGAGACAGTTACTACATCAAAACAGCAACAGGTTTCAATAGTATTGCTTTTGAGGTTGAAGGAAAACGGATTGAGTATCGGTTAGAGGGAGAGGCAAGCTCCAGTATCGCACAGAATAACAACCGCGACGATTTGAAACACTATCGCTTTGATAGGATTGATCCTCCCAAACCTGACGATGCTGAGCAAACATGGCACGTTATCCTTCATTTGGCGGAAACTTCAACGCCGAAAGTTGAGATATGCCGTGAAATGAACGCTCAGATTTTTAGTGAAACAGACGATGTAGACATCTATCTGCATGAACGTCCTAAGAAAGGTGAGGAACAGGGTAAACCGATCTTTAAGGACCTCGCGAACACTTACGACAAGGTAAACGATGGCAGATTACAGGGTATCAAAGCGTTGCACATCAACTTAGAAAGTTATGCAGAGAAGTTGGCAAGTCGTCCCGATTTCAAAGAACTTGGTAAAAACAATAAAGAACGGCAAGCAGCACTCGAAAAACGTCCAAGAGTCCTACGGTTCCATACCTTTGACAAAAACTTAAATACCTTCTTTGTCGGCATGGATTCCGATTACTTTATTCACAAGGATTTGGATAAATTTCTAAAAACAGAGCAACGCCGTTATATCCAAAACACCATCCTCGGCGATCT
>JAKZUG010000614.1:0-4307 GCA_047516705.1 Candidatus Poribacteria bacterium
AGATCTCGCCTTGAAATTCGGCGAAAACGGTTTTCACGAGATGGAGATACGCGACCATAACTATCTGCGCAACTCGGAATTTGGGACATGATGCGGGAAATTGAGGCGGCGACGGAATCCTACACAGACGAACGTTGGAAAGCCATCTGTGAAGCGCTGAGGCGTGATACGAGTCGGAGCGAATTGATTAAGGCGGAGCATAAGTCACTTTTCGACAAGGTGAGTGAATTCGTGGAAAAGATGTCAGGTCTAAATTTGAGTTACGCGGCATCGATCGCATGGCTTGCCGAACCCGACGACCTTGACGCCGGTAACGCGAGAATAATCCAGGCGAAAGAATTCGCCTATTTACTTTATCCGCCGGAAAAACGCTCACTTTCTGCTAAAAAAAACAGGCAAAAATTCACTCCCCACGGACGTTTCGTGGGGTTTCTGTTTTGTAGAAGCTTTATGAACCCTAAAGAAATCAGGAATTCATACTTTTGGCAAGTTTTTTGCTAATCTGTTCTGTTATGTAAGGTTAACGTGCCTCGTTGTTTCAGCATCTTTACGCGGAATTAACTTGGGAAAGAGTGGAGGATGGAAACGGTCACCTCAGCGCCGGAGTCCCCACCCGTTACTAGGAAGGGGCGATCCTAATCATTGATAACAATCCGGAGCGGGCGAATTCGTTAATTGGTATTCTGGAAGCAAGTCGTTACAAAGTCGCCGTGCCTATACGTCTACAGGAAGGCGTGGCTGAGCAGGTTGCACTAGTAAAACCAGACATCATACTGATTGGTGTTGATTTTCCGGGGCACGCGGTACTCAGTTGGGTCGCGTCTCTCCTTGAAAGTTATCCATGACTGATAATCATGTTTTCGAGAGATGAGCGTCAGAGACGATCCAGGCAGCGACGCGTGCCGGTGTGTCCGCGTATGCTGTCGGAAAACTTACTGGTGCCCGAGTTAAACCATTATGGAATCGGCTGTTGCCCGATTTTATGAATTCCGAGCGGTGCAACAGGAACTTGAAAAGACAAAGACAAACCTTGCCGAACGCAAAATTATTGAACGCGCAAGGGAACTGGTCGCGCAACAACGCGGCTGTAACGAATCACAAGCGTATCAAATATTGCGGAAGATGGCGATGAATGGCAGAAACGGCTCGCGGAAATCTCAGAAGACGTGCTGTCCGTTGCAGATGTATTGACGAACAAATTATAGAGAAGATATTCGTTTCCACTATATAAAGTGCGTGTGTTCAAGGGTAAACAGCGCGTACACATTAGAATTGCTTATTTTGCTCAGTAGGACTGGAGGACTTTATGCCACTGGGCAAACAATGTAGATAATAACAACAGCCAATCAATGGTGATTTGGGACCGGACACAGGTGTCTATCTGGCTGAGTTTACACTCGCTGATAGATGCCTTTTTTATTTCCGCCTAACCCTATAGGATGCCTGTTTCTCAAGGAGATCCAAAAGTGAACCAATCAAAAAAGAAAGCTATTTCTACAAGCCGAAGTGTGCGTTCAACACCGAGTCTGAAAAGCACAACGGCTGCCAAAGAAGGGAAATCAAAGATAAATGCTGCAGAGCTCCTAAAGCGCGAAAAAAATGGGCTGGAGGTAATCAATGACATTCCAAACTATATTCGGGACGGGTGGGAATCTATTCCACCGAACGAACGTGACCGGCTTAAGTGGGTAGGTGTCTTTTATCGAAAGCAAATCCCCGGAGCATTTATGATGCGTCTCCGTATGTCCAGCGGTTTTAGCAACGCCGAGCAGTTTCGCGCTATTGCCGAAATCAGTGAAGCACACGGACCCGGATTCGTGGATCTCACGACGCGTCAGCAGATTCAGCTCCGAGGTTTCGCGATTGAGAATGTCCAACACATCTGGAATCGGCTTGAGGAGGTGGGTTTAGGTTCACTCCAAACTGGTTTCGACAATATTCGCGGCGCGATCGGGTGTCCCGTTGCCGGATTGACACCGAATGAACTCTTTGATGCTTCCCATGTTGGTAGGGAATTCACAAGACTCATTGTCGGTAACAGGGAATTCACCGATATTCCGCGTAAGTTTAATGTCGGTATCACGGGATGTTTGGATAACTGTACCCATACAGCCTCACAGGACATTGCGCTTACCCCTGCGGTAAAGGAGATTGATGGTCAAGAGATGAAAGGCTTTAACGTCGTGGTTGGCGGAAAGATGGGTTCTGGCGGGTATACCGTCGCGCAACCACTTGATGTGTTTATTATCCCTGAAGATGCCTCAGTTTTGTGTGCGGACATTACGCTAATTTTCCGAGATCATGGACCGCGGACAGCTCGGAATAAATCTCGTCTTGCTTTTCTGATTGCAGATTGGGGTATAGAACAATTCCGAAAAGAATTAGAAAGGCGTCGGCACAGAAAACAGCCGCTCCTGACAGCGGGTAAAGATTCGCACGGCAAGAACAAGACCGACCACACTGGTATCTTCTCACAGAAAGAGCCACACCTTAATTACGTCGGACTTGTTGTACCTGTCGGACGCATCACAACGACGCAGCTTTTCGAGGTCGCTCGCCTCGCCGATGAATACGGTACCGGTGACATCCGCCTCACGCAGGGACAGAACCTGATTATCACGAATGTACCGGACACAAAAATCGGGGACTTAACCGCTGAACCGCTCCTACAGGAGCTTCGCTACGACCCCTCGGAAGTCATGCGCGGCATGGTGAGTTGCACGGGTATCGACTATTGTCACTTCTCGCTTATTGAAACGAAAGAGCGCGCGATGGAGACAATCCGGCATTTGGAAGCAAAACTCAGTAATACCAAACCGTTGACGATACACTGGTCTGGCTGTCCAAACGGATGTGGCAACCACGCCGCTGCAGATATTGGTCTGCTCGGTAAGAAGATTAAGATTGATGGTGTCCTTACCGATGCGGTGGATGTGTTCCTCAAGGGAGATGCCAGTGCTAACCCAAAAGTAGCACCGAAGTTATTGGAGAATGTGCCTTGCGACGATTTACCGCAATTACTTGAAGGACTCGTTCCTTACCTTTCACGGAGGTGAAGGGCGAGTGAATGTAAACTTGCTCGCTGCCACACGCGCATAACTAAAATTAAAAACATTATAGAAGGAAAATTCGACGTGGGAATAGACCCAAACTGCTATTCAAAAGTTGGAGAAATTTATGGATCTCAAAAATAAAGCGACACAGATAAACCTCTTCAGTTTAAAATCGGTCCAGATGCGCGCCTTCCATACCACATGGTTCGCTTTCTTCTTAGCCTTTTTCGGTTGGTTTGGGGTTGCGCCACTGATGGTGATTGTGCGCGAAGATCTGATGTTAACAAAAGCACAGATCGGTAATACAATTATCGCCTCTGTCGCAATTACAGTGCTGGTGCGCGTCTTAATCGGACCGCTCTGCGACAAGATCGGCTCTCGAAAGGCATATACATGGCTCCTAATTCTCGGTTCACTGCCCGTCATGGGGATTGGACTTGCCCAGAATTATGAGACGTTTCTACTATTTCGATTGGCAATCGGTGCAATCGGCGCGTCGTTCGTAATCACGCAGTATCACACATCGGTGATGTTCGCGCCGAACTGTGTCGGCACTGCGAATGCCACAACAGCGGGATGGGGCAACCTCGGTGGCGGTGTTACCCAGATGGTGATGCCCCTCATCTTTACCGCTGTTCTCAGCTTGGGTGTCAATGAATCCCTCGGATGGCGGCTGGCGATGATTGTTCCCGGTGTCGCTCTGTTTATCACTGGATTTGCTTATTACTTCTTGACCCAAGACGCACCCGATGGGAATTATGAAGAACTCCGTGAACGCGGTGAACTTGAGCCTTCGGAAGGCAAAGGCATGGAATCTTTCATACTGGCGATTAAAGACTACCGTGTCTGGGCACTTTTCCTCATTTATGCCGCCTGTTTCGGGGTGGAATTAACCATTAACAACGTCGCCGCGCTCTACTATCACGACCATTTCCAATTGGATTTCAAGACTGCAGGACTTATTGCTGGCTTGTTCGGTTTAATGAACATCTTTGCACGAAGCCTCGGTGGGTTTTTCTCCGATTTCTTTGCGAAAAAGATGGGGCTCCGCGGGCGTGTCATGTTCCTCTTCGTTGTTCTGTTAGGTGAGGGGTTCATGTTGATAGTGTTCGCGCAAATGGCAGTGCTTGTGCTCGCTGTTGGAACGATGATTGTCTTCAGTCTCTTCGTGCAGATGTCCGAAGGCGCGACGTTTGGAATCGTTCCGTTTATCAATAGGAAGGCGTTGGGAGCTGTTGCCGGTATCGTCGGCGC
>JAKZUG010000615.1:0-5326 GCA_047516705.1 Candidatus Poribacteria bacterium
ATTTTCTGAAGCATCCACAAAAACGGGAAAAACAACGAGAGGCGCTTCAAGCGGTTTATGCGCAACTCGGTACAGCCGGTGCCGCTGAACGTACTGCCGAATTGGTATTAGAGCAGATCAAGTCTTCTAATAGGTCGCCAAGTGTGACGGTGGGCGATTAGTACAATAACGGTTTTCGATGCATCCGCACGCGCTGTTGTTGCGTGCTGCCAGCACTAAACAATAATTTCTAATGAAACTCACACACTCCTTCAGCCTTCCCTTGTTACAGCAGCGACTTCTTGGTAGTCCTATACGTTTCTTATTAATCCCGTTCAGTTGGTTTTATGGCGCGAGTGTTTGGATACGCAATCGATTTTATGAACTCGGTGTGTTTAAAGCGAGAAGGTTGCCGTGTCAAGTGATTAGTGTCGGTAATATCGTTGTTGGCGGGACGGGCAAAACACCTGCTGTTATTGCTATTGCGAAACACCTTGAAAAAGAGAAGATGCGCGTCGCTATTCTGCTGCGCGGTTATAAACGCCGGTCGCGTGAAAAGGTAACAATCGTCTCAGACGGTGAAACAGTGTGTGCTTCCTTAAGAGAGAGCGGCGATGAAGCATATATGATGGCGAGACATCTCAGCGGTATTCCGATTGTTGTAAGTCGTCAACGCTATCAGGCAGGACAGGTCGCTCTTGAACGTTTAGGTGTAGATATCCTGCTTCTTGATGACGGGTTCCAACACCGACAACTTACGCGTGATATTGATATTGTCACTGTTCCTGCGCATTCAGTCGTTGGCTTGCAAGCTGCGCCGGAATATCCTTTCGGAAATAGGGCGAGACTATTACCCGCAGGGACCTTGCGTGAGCCACCTACGTCCCTCCGACGCGCAGACATCATTCTATTGACGCATACGGAGGCAACAGACATCCTACTTGCCAAAGAGGTACTGAAGCGGTTAGCACCGAATGCACTGGTTCTGGAGAGCGTCCACCAACCCGTACATCTCTATCCATTAGTATCCCAAAAAAGCGAGGAGAAAACAGATTTCCTCCTCGCTTCGGAAGCACTTATCGGAAAACGGATCCTCGCAGTCTGTGGGATAGGGAATCCAGATGGATTTGTCACAACCCTCATGCGGTGTTCAGCAGAAAGTGTGGAATTGTTAGCGTATCCCGATCATCACGTTTATACCGAGGCAGACTTAGGGAAGGTATACACTGCATTTCAAGCTGCGCAGGCGGATCTGATTGTCACAACACAAAAAGATGAGCAGAAACTGGAGGCGTTTGCGGTAGACCGGGCACTCCCGATATTTGTGCTTGAGATCGCTTTGGTTATCACGGAAGGCGTTGAAAAACTCACTGACGTGTTGTTGTCAACTTGTTAATTATTTTCTAATTCTCTGTAGTTTGCGCTGTGAACGTTGTTTGTCGAGCCATTTGACAGAATAATGGAGTAGGTTTTCCATGATTTTGTCGTTGACTTGCACATCCTCTTCTGTCTCATTCTTCAAGCTGGTAACGATGTATAACCCTTTCTGGAAGGGGAGGAGGAGCAACGCAGATGCTTTTTCAAACCCGTCACTTGGCTGTCCGGCTGCAGCGGTATGGGTTTTAGCGAGAGATGTCCATTTCCCGATTGGATCGAGCCACATATCATCGAGTCGAATAAAGGGCTGCTCCATCGCATTCGGATCGGTATGGTGGTTTCCGTTCAGTGGATTCGGGTGTTGGAAGATACGAGAGCGTTTCCCTTGCAATGTGGGGAATAACTCATAAGTTTCGTCACATTCAATGCCGGTGAGTGGTTCCGGGATCCATCCGGTTCCACGGCGTTGTCTGGCACTGGCTTTGATATCTTGTCCAGAAACGATGGCGACACCACCTTGGCTGACGAAATTTTTAATCCGGTGTTCAGCATCAATATTCAGTCGATAGCCGGATTTGTAAATTTCGCCATTGCCGATCCACAAAATATCGGTTTTCGGGAGTCGGTCAGTTCGCAAATCCTGTACCGCCTTGTAAATCATGTGGTGTTCCTGAATATATTCAAAACGCTCCAGGACGGGGAATTCGACTGTAGATGTATTACCAGTAAGTGCCATGAGTCTGACTGGCATTACCATCTGGACTTCTGAGTGTGTGACGCTGGGAATCCTGGGAACCCTGGTATTCGGTTTCCAAAACTTGCTGTTAAAAGTAGCGTTGATATTCCCGACGATTCGGTTACGGATCAACTTTAGGCGGCGTGCGCGCTGTTCTGTAGTGTTTAGACTGCGTGCTTGTGGATAAACGAGGGGTGCCAACGCCTCGTGCCGAACGGCGTTACTGTGGATCTGCTCAACGATAGAGGCGTGCGCTATAATCTTGGCGCGATTTACGGGTAGGAGTCTCTTATGGATAGGAAATCCATGACGGAATTTATTATCAAAACGGCGGAAGGCGTTTTCAACATCCCATCGCCGGCTGTAGCTGGTATCAATCGTCTTCAAATCAATGCGTTCTTCATTGATGTTGGTCACGTATCCGTGAACGACATTGATACCGTGGATCGGCTTACCCTCTTTGTCTGCGATAGCGATGTCCTCGGTATTGCTCATGTCTAAAATTGTGTCGGTCAAACCGCTTAAACTGAAGAGCTCGAGTTGATATTTTTCCGCACTTTCGACGATAGTGCAACAGGTTCGCGGAAAAATGATATCGGCATCGCGAAAAGAGCGAAAGTCGAGCTTAATTTTTTTGTAATTTCTAATTGTAAGTCTCTCAGGTTTGGCAATACGCTCAAATGGAGCTACCTTATGCCTTGCGACCGGCTGAATCGGAAGTTTCTGAACACTAAAGGCGTTAATATGGTGTTTAAACTCGAAATTATGTCCCCATTGGGGTGCGTCCTCAAACAGCACGACATGCCCAAGCTGGATCTGATAAGGCGTATTGTTTTCAAAAACAAGAGCATAGCCATTTTTGTCGTCGCCTTCTGCTCGAACCCGTAAACCTCGGTCATCACGATGGTTAAGTTTGGCAATATCGTGGGCAAACTCGAATTCATATTTCCATAGGTCTCTGTAACCGTTGTTATCTCCATCTTTCAGATCCATTAATGTATAATGTTTACCATTATAATCTTTGAGGATAGCCGTATATTCGGCGTTATGTTCACCCCAATGGACTCGGATTTTGACTCGGGTGCCGACCATGCGTTCAATTAGGCGGTCATAGGTTTCTTGCTGTTCCATGTATTCGGTAGATTTATCGAGTTCATCGAGTCCGGTAATATCTGCGTTCTTTGCGTTGAGTGACTCTCTGTATACTCTGTTATACTCTTGAAACCGTCCACCTACACTTCTCTTAACACTTGCAGACACCATGCTGACAGCATTCGATGAAGCCTCTCTGAGGGCGACGAACATATTTCGGATTTTTCGCCTCATTTTGTAAATAAGTGGTGGATGGTAGACCCGCTCAAGTTCCCACGCTCGCTCCTGTAGTTCGCGTTCGTTCATCGTATCATGATAGCGGATGTATGCGACAATTTGGTCATCACGTTCCTTGTTCGTGAAGATATAACTCGGGGCATGCCCGCGTTGTCGGGATTCCTCAGATATAATTTCCATACCTGTGAACTCAAGCCGCATTGTACCTCGATAACGTCGGCCGTCCTTCAGTTGAAAAACGACGTATTTGTTAAGGAGTGTCTTTAGGAGTTTATCTTTCTGAAAGAGTCTTATGATATAGAAAAAACCGCTGAAAAGAAAGAGAACCAGGATCACGCCACCGTAAAGTTGGACCCGCGGCCAAATACCACCTGCACTTTCGTTGACAGCGTCTGTGATCGTTTGGTCTTGCGCTAATGCTATGGGTAAAAGCGTAAGTGACAGAAAAATAACGGTCAGCATATAAGACCCAAACGGGTGTCCTAAAAGTTGTGCTATCCGTGTGTTTTTAAACATCTGTTAATTCTCCTTTTCATATCGGCTCTCAGTCATCGGTTGTCAGCAGTCAGAAAACAGGTTTTGGGTTTTATCACAGTGCTCTTGTTGATTCCTCACTGCTAATACGCCGATAACCATACGAGGCGAGGTTAGTGGATGTTAACCCCGTTTTCAGAAGCGATTCGTCGGACATTCGCATTCGCGAGCGGGATCTTCTCCGCGGGTAGATGTTCTATCAATCCGTAGCCCTCTGGATAGAGTGCGTCGAAACGTTTTAGTGCCACACCGAGTGCTAATTCACCTTCGCCGGGGACCTCTTCATTGAGGTGGAGTACCAAACCGTTCTGAACGCTGATGTCTTTAATATGCGCCATGGGTGCGACGGGTCCCATTACGTCAAAAATGTGGTTCAGGCGGTCTGCGCTATCATAAACCTGTCGGAGTGTTTGAAAGTGGTTGACAAAATCCATGACGATGCGAAGCCGATCGGAACCGACCCGCTCTACGATTTCGCGACAGATTTCCGGTGAACCCATAATAGAAACGGCATGCGTCTCCATAACAAGCGTCAGTTCATGTTGTTCGGCATGTTCCGCAATCGGTTTCAAGGTCTCAATCAACCGTTCCATCGATTCTGGGAGATGGTTATCTCGGTGAGATGTCCAAGCACCATCGGGATTGAGGCTGCCAGGACGGAACAGGTAGTGGTGTGCGTTGAGAGAGACAGCGGTTGCCATACCGCGTTGGACGCTTTCAATAGCGGTTTCTCGAACGGTGGCATCTGGATGAAAGAGGCATTCGTCGTAAGTTATACCGAATTGCACAAGGTCGAGTTTTGCTGCTTCTAACATTTGCACACAGCGGTTACAAGCGTCTGGTGGCACAGACGGGATTTCCGCGCTGCGGAAATGGAAGCTTAATCCAGTAAATTCCAAAGCCTTGATGTTTGCGATTTCATCTGATGTAAGTGTGCGGAAGTCGCCGCAGAGTCCAACAACGCCAAGTCTCATATTTTTTCCTTTAGGACTTACGCAATTTTTCCATGACATCCTAAGTATTGCGCACTGCTGGTGAGGTTTCAAACCTCGCCAGCAAAGGAGGTTGCGTAAGTCCTTTCCTTATTAAACGCAATTTTTTTGATCTCGTTTAGGTGTAGGTGCAAAAACCTCCATAGGTGTCAATTTAAGAAGAAAACGACAGCCTTGGTCTCCAGAAGCGGTAAGCGTAGTTTTCAACTGCGCCGGATCTTAGGCATAAACTTGTATACCGCAAAACCTTCTTGAGTCCCATAGGGACGGCATGTTTATAGCAGCGTTTTCGACCAAAGACCGCAGCCCTGTAAGGGCGGTATGTTTATATCTACAGTTGCTAAAACGCTATCAAAAACCGCTAAATTGACACTTATGG
>JAKZUG010000616.1:0-2619 GCA_047516705.1 Candidatus Poribacteria bacterium
CGCCGCTGCCAGTAATACCGATCTGGTCAATGAGTATGGAAAAGCCATAGTCTTTGACTACTCATACCGCTATTTCTACGGTGATGGATACGGCAAGAACTTCCGCATCCTCAATGTCCGCGATGACGAAGAAACCCAGACCGAAACACTCCTCTTAGCCAATCTTCTCAGTTTCTACGAGCAACGCCGCTATTTCAAGCAAAATACTGAGGCTGTCCGTGCCTATGGATTAGACTCCCCCCTATGGGCATTCGTCGGCAGTAAAGTCAATGCTGTCTATACTGAGAACCGTCACACCCGCTCGGATGTCCTTAACGTCATTCGTTTCCTGCACCGATTCCTAAAAAACGACGGAAATTGGGCAATCAATACCATCAAGAAGATTTTCGATGGTGATTCCGGATTATCCGATGGCAGCACTGATGTTTTCCACAACCGACTTAAGTATCTCAAGGACCTCCGCGAAACGCCAGCGCAAATCTATACCGGTATCCTTGACGAGGTATTTCACACCAACGCAAGTGGTGTGCTGCAACTGCACGATGTCCGAAACGCTCCCGGTGAAATAGCATTGAAAACCACCAACGCCAACGAATATTTTGGGATCATCTACATCGGTGATACCTCTAAATTCAAAAAACTCGTTGAGAGCGATGATGCAGGCATTTCTACCGAACCCGAAGATGCCCTCACCCAAAGCCTTTTCAGCGACATCAACACACCTGACAGCCCGATCAATATTCTCATCGGGCCAAAAAACTTTATTGAAGGATGGGACAGTTGGCGTGTTACTGCTATGGGACTGCTCAACATCGGTAGACAGGAAGGCTCTCAAATTATTCAACTATTCGGTCGCGGTGTCCGCTTACGCGGCAAAAACATGAGCCTCAAGCGCAGTGCTGCCCTCGATGGCGATCATCCGCCGCATATATCCCTGCTGGAAACCCTAAACATCTTCGCCGTTCGTGCTAACTTTATGGCACAATTCCGAGATTACCTCATGCGGGAAGGCATCGAGCTTGATGATCCGATTCAACTGAAAATCCCTATCGTTTCCAACGAAAATTTTATCGCGCGTCGCCTTTATGTCCCGACAGCCCTACCATACGACGAAACAGCCAAAGGACAGTGTGTCCCACTTGCCGTCAATATTAACGCTTACATCACCCACGCTACTCAAACTGTTGAGATTATCGGGAGCAGTTCACAAGAAGGTATCCGAGGGAGCCGGTCAACAGCAGCCTTAGAACGTAAAATTAAAAAAGAAAGCTTGGAGTTAGTAGACTGGGAAAAAATTTATTTAGAGTTGCTTGAATACAAGCAGGAAAAACAGTTTCACAACCTTGTCTTTGATACCCAGACCCTCAGGACAATCATGGATCCAACCCAAGAACTGTACGGCCTCACCGTTATGGCAGAATCGGAAGTCAATCCAACGTCACTGGAGGAAGTTATACGCTTAGAGGAATTAGTAATTACGCTCCTCCGCAAGTATATCGCCAAATTCTATCGCATCATTCAGCAGCAGTGGAGTAGCAACAGAATGAAACTGAAAACCTTAGACGAAAACGATGCAAACTTCACAGACTGGCGTGTCTATATTCCGCGAGACGAAGCACAGGAACTTGAACCACAAATCCAAAATCTAATAGAGAGTGGCGAAATATACGGACCTAATGTAACAGATCTCCCCAACGCCTACAACGACAGGCACTTATATCAACCACTTCTCGCTATTACCAATGCCAACGATTCGTGGCGAACCACACCACCAGCCTTAGAAGAAAGCGAACAACAATTTGTAAAAGACCTGCGTAACTATGTCCGCCAGCAACGCGAAGAACATCTCTCAGAAAAGGAGATATTTCTCTTACGCAACCAGAGTCGAGGTAAAGGTATTGGCTTTTATCAAAATGAAGGCTTCTATCCCGACTTTATCCTCTGGATAACCGAAGGAGCGAAACAGCGTATCGTCTTCATCGAACCCCACGGCATGGTACATGATGCCATTAACGAACATAACGAGAAAATCACTCTTTTCAAAAGACTGCGTACGCTCTCTCATGAACGCTTTCGCGGTGAACACGTCCAGATGGACTCCTTTATTATCTCAAAAACTGATTTTCAAGTTCTCCGCCGTAGAGATGGTATGGAGAGACCGGAATTTGCAGAAGAATGGCATATCCTTTTCCGCAAAGATGACGACCCGACTTATCTCTCCCCAATCTTCCGAGATTCTGAATAGCATCTCTCCTGTCGTGTAGGAACAATCCCCAATTTTACTTTTTCGTTTACACTTCAGGGTCATTCAATTGTAGGTTTTTGGTATCGTATTTTTCACATAAGTTAATAATTAATATATGTTATGTTATAAATCTGCGAAAATCCAGTTAAAATTTTCGCAGCATTTCGCAGCATTTCGCTAGAAAGACGTAAAATCCAATAATTTCTTAAAATTGAATGGCCCTGGTTTACACTCAGGGCTATTTAGTTTTCGGTTCCGCTTTCGATTTTAGTTTACGAATGTTAACGTTTTTACGAGATATAGCGTGAAAATCAAGTCCTATCTCGTAAAAAGTATCCACACTTATGAAGTAAATATGTACAACTAAATGACCC
>JAKZUG010000617.1:0-9020 GCA_047516705.1 Candidatus Poribacteria bacterium
TCCTATTCACATTCTAACACAGTTTTTAAGAATTGTCAAGTTGACTTTTTGGGGGAAACCTGCTATTCTATTAAACAAGAAAATCGCTTTGATAACGTTCCTGATCTATCGGGCTTGCATTTGATTATTACAGCTGGACACTGTTTTTACGCTATAACTCAGAGATATGAACGCTGAACGCACTATCCCAACACTTCTAAATCAGATTCGGGAGGAACTCCTCCCGCATATTGCACGTTCGTCAGAAATCCAGACGACCGAGAACCTGCAACTCTTTCGGAGTCGGCTCCACAGTCTCCACTACTACTGCGTTCGCGCGCAAATCCCTGATACGGTTTGCAATCGTGTAGAGATATTGCTTTCAACAAGTGGTGATTTTTGGCGGCTCATCGCTGATAACGAGTTGGTGTTGAAAAACCTGAAGGATTATAGGCGGGTACGGACCTTCTCCGCAGAGGCGGAAGGGATTACCAACCTTGAGGAACTTATTTCTGGTGAAGATAGTCTCCGGGATGTAGTTATCAACAGTGTGGCATTTATGCTCAATTGGAAGGCGAATACGATCTGGGTGGACTCTGCTAAACGGGCACGCACCGCAATGGCAAAGAATTATATGCTCGAAATTCAGGATCGCATTTGGCAGTTTATCAAGGAGAGTACACCGGAGACAGAAGAAGACGATTTAGAGAAAGCCGAGCAGGTCCGCGAACGTGCGGACAAGTTGCTCGCCGTGATTTATGCCAGCGACCTGCCAACGGAAGCGCAGGTTACGCTACTGATGCAAATCTATACGCGATTGTTGCGGCTGCAATTCGGTCAACTGATTCTTCAATTAGAGGCACTTCAGGAGAGTGATGCAGACGCATGAAAACACGCATTTTCTGTGCAGTTTACAAGCCGAAACTTGCTATTAAGTGCCCCTATTCCAATAATTCACTCCGTAGGGCAAAAATCGCTTGCTTCAGCACACTCTTTCTGTTCCTATTCTGTACCGTACTCGCCGCTGATGTACCAACCTCCCCCGCGAAATTGCTGCCGGGCACAGAAGTAAGCATCACAGCCCCTAAGACGGAGAAGATATTCCTGCTTTACGTTCCAGTTGATTACACCGACAAACGCCCATTTCCGGTCATTTTCTGTTACCACGGCTATCGTGGAAAAGCGACGACGTGGCCCTTCAAACAGGTAACAAAAGGAGAAGGATTTATCATCGTCGGTATGAATTACGCCACTGATGCCTATTACAAAGGACTCAACCCTACCGAAACAGCATCTGATAAGGCGTTCTTTAATGAAGTGGTAGAACTTGTCTCAGCACGTCTGAATATTGCGAGAGATTATATTTTTATGGGTGGCTATAGTCAGGGCGGCTATTCGACGACCGTTTTAGGTGAACAGCTGCTGGAACAGTTAGCGGGTTTTCTTATTCTTGGTGCTGGTAGACGTAATGTGGATATGAACTCGCCACCAACTGAACTGATTCGTGGACACCCCATCTTCTACGGTGCGGGGGAACAGGATGACCCGCACTATCCACGCGCGAAACGTGCATCCGGGTTTTATACAGAGTGGGAAGCGGATGTGACGTTTGAGGGTTGGGAAAATGAAACACACAGTCTCTCTCCAAAGTGGTTAACAAAGACAAAGATGCGGGAATGGCTTATCGCTTATGGGCCTGCGAGACAAGTTAAATCTGGGTTTGAAAAGGCACAAATCGCTGAGAAGGATGGTAGACTGGGGGAAGCGTTCACACTTTATGCCCAAATTGCGGAGATCTTGCCTGATACAGCGTTGTCCCGCACGGCGAAAAAATCGGTGACGCGTCTTGCCACACAAGCCGAGACCCAACTTGACCGGTTGAAAAAGGCAGGAGACGAGAAACCGTATGCTGAAGTGGTGAAGGTGTTAGAGATGTTGCGCGATACATATAGCAAGAGCGTTTTCGCGGCGCGTGCTACGCAACTGCTCAATGAATTGTTGAATGCGAAGGCAGATGCATTAGAAAAACGCGCGCGTGAGGCAGAAACACAGAAAAACTATGCTCGTGCACTACAACTCTATGAACTCTACCTGACCTATTTCCCGGAGGCGGAACGCTACCCAGAGGTACAAAAACACGTGAAAAACTTGAAAAGCAAAACAAGGACGAAGTAAAGGAGAGTTATATGCCAAAAGATCTGTTTAAGGAACTGGTTGATGTTATAGCCACACTGAGAAGCGAAAACGGATGTCCATGGGATCGCGAGCAGACGCATGAAACCCTGAAATCTACACTCATTGAGGAAACCTACGAGACCCTTGAAGCGATTGATATGGGTGACCCAAAGAAATTGGAAGAGGAACTCGGCGATCTGCTTTTGAACATCATGCTTCAGGCACAAATTGCAGCAGAACACGAGGATTTTGACATTTACGGCGTAATTGAAACGATAACAGAGAAACTGATACGGCGGCATCCCCATGTTTTTGGTGATGTTGATGTTGAGGATTCAGACGAGGTTGTGAAAAACTGGGAAGCAATCAAACGCCAAGAAGCAGGTTACGAGGATCGGAAGTCGGTGCTTGACGGGATTCCAAACGCACTTCCTATGCTGCTCCGCGCACAAAAGATACAGAACCGCGCAGCACGTGTCGGTTTTGATTGGGATGAACTTACCGATGTTGTTGCCAAGGTTGAGGAGGAGCTCGAAGAAGTTAAGGTTAGTATCAACGCAGGTGAACCAGCGGCAACCGCGATGGAACTCGGTGACCTGTTGTTTGCTATTGTTAATTTGTGTCGTTTTATGGAGGTTCAAGCTGAAGAGACACTACGGCAGGCGAACCGAAAATTTATGCAGCGTTTTAAATGGATGGAAGCAGAATTAGAACGCCGTGGCACGAATTTTGAAGCGCAGAACTTAGAAAGTTTAGACGTTATCTGGGAAGCAGCGAAGAAAGCGGAAGCTGACATAGATTAATTCTATTTTCACGTAAATCCTTTGACCCGGACAAGAATGTAGGTGGACGATAATGGCGAACTCACTATTGAAGCTGTTGATACAAAAATGCGAGAGCCACCCGGACTATAGACGGTACACTGAACTCTTTAACCGGTTGGATCCATCGGCACCACCGCAGATAGAACTTGTCCACCGCGCTGCGCCGCTGACACTTAAGCACTGTAAGAAGCTCGGCATTTTTTCGGGTTCCTTCAATCCGTTGACGCTTGCGCATACACAGATGGCGGAAGATACGATCGCTAAATACCAGTTGGATGAATTGCTCCTGCTCCTCGCGAAGGCGAACGTAGATAAAGCGGTGTTCGGTTTACCGCTTGCTGCGCGGCTCTTGACAGTCAAGAGATACGCAGAGAGCCGACAGAAGTTTTCTGTTGGTGTATCAAGCCACGGCAGGTATATTGATAAGGTCACCGCCTTAAAATCTATATTTCCGACGGGCACTGAATTCTACTTTATTGTCGGATATGATACCCTCGTGAGGATCTTTGACACGAAATACTACACAGATTTCCACGCTGAATTGCAGAAGTTGTTTGTGGCGGCTCGCTTCATTGTTGCCAACCGTGCGGAGGCAGATATTAAGGCAATAGAGACCTTCATAGCACAACCAGAGATCCGCCAATATGCTTCCTATGTTTCAAGCATTCTGTTGCCGGATGTTTATGCCTATATGTCCTCAACGCAGGTACGCGAGCTGTTGGCGCGCGGTGAAGCGATTGAACACCTTGTGCCACCGAGTATCCTTGCTATGCTTGACCTATGCCTCTCTAACAGTCAAGGCACCCAAACCTAAAGGATTGGGTCTCTAGCCCGAAGAATTGATGAAAAAGTGCACATCCGGTGAAATCATATCAAGGTGTTTCTATTTTGATACATTTCCGTCAAATCTCCAGTCGAGTTGTGTCAAGTAACACACACTTTCCTAACATATCCCTCCATTTTGGCGTTTCTACGTTGGCATGATTCTTGCTTACTTCTGTAGCATGATTCATGTTAATTCCTACTAATTTTGTTGGTTGGAAAAAATTTAATAAACAAATTTGA
The DNA here is from genome assembly GCA_047516705.1 of Candidatus Poribacteria bacterium. GTDB lineage: Bacteria > Poribacteria > WGA-4E > WGA-4E > WGA-3G > WGA-3G. The sequence goes on from JAKZUG010000617.1 coordinate 4,044, forward strand.
AACCGATTAATAGATAGTTGCGTATATTGCAATAATTCTAGCAGCAGGTTAACACCTAAAAAACGTCAACAGGCTCACATAGGGCTATCATATAAATCTTATGCTGAGGAGAATAAACGATGTTCAATGGAGTAGAAATCATTATCGGCAGTTTAGGTGCCCTCATCGGTATTGGTGGCGGTTACTTAATTCTCTCTGCTTTTTTCGCGGGCATCCGGCATATCACGAAGTCTGGTGCCGTTGAAGTCAAAAAGACGACACCCCAAAAATAGTCGTTTCTATGCGTAGGCTACGTCGAAACGGCTTGACAATTAAAGATTTTTGTGTTATAATGTTATCGAGAATCCGGACGGAGGGTTTGCCACCGTGTCTTGGTACCTGGAACAGTGTAAGACAAAATGACCTTTACATCGAAAACGAACAGCGGCAGCTATGAAATATCGCGCCCTCCACTCGTGGGATGTTACACCTGAAGAAGCGCGGAAGCTCCAAAACGAACTTCGCTCTCAGGTGATTCAAACAGACCGGTTTGGGACAATCAACACCGTTGCTGGGGTAGACATCGGGTTGAAAAAGGACATCGCACTTGCATCCGTGGTAGTCCTCAGTTTTCCCGAACTTCAGGTGGTAGATAGCGTGGTTACAGAAAGCCCTGTTCGTTTTCCTTATATACCGGGGTTGTTGTCCTTTCGGGAAATCCCGCCATTGCTAACAACGTTTGCACAGTTGCAAACGGAACCAGATCTCGTAATAGTAGACGGACAGGGGATCGCACACCCGAGGCGATTCGGGCTTGCATCGCACTTGGGGTTGATCTTGGATAAACCGACAATCGGTTGTGCAAAATCTCGACTCTGGGGGCGATACGAAGAACCTGACTCGGAACACGGTGCTTACACGTACCTCACAGACAAAGGGGAGGTCATCGGTGCTGCAGTCCGCACACGTACGAACGTTCGGGTGGTGTACGTATCTATAGGACACCGAATTTCCTTAGATTCAGCGCGTATGTGGATGTTGGCATGTTGTCGAGGATATCGCTTGCCTGAAACAACGCGTTACGCGCACAACGCCGCATCCGGTAAAACCCCCAAAATACACACATGAATGATAACAGTGGGCATCACTGGTCCTTTGACTACAATTATGGTGCGCAAAACCCCCAATTTGCACAGGAATTGATTGGAACGCTCCGCGGGTGTTACACAGACACCGATCCGTCGGACACGCGAACAAGACAGACTATCACGCACGTCTACAATATCCTACCGAACTATTGGCGCGGCTATAGTGGCGGAGGTGCCAAGACGGAATTGAGTATCGGGGCAGCTATCGTTGAACGCAGCAAGCAGGACGGTCTGTGGAACTATTCAGTCCGATACGAGAATACGACAAGCGGCGAGAATCTGCGGATGCAATTCCGCTGCAGTGACGAGCACTACCGTTTCCTCACAGGCAGTTGGCGCGTTGATGCCCGAAATAGTGGAGACGATGAATATTCTGAATTGATGTCTGACGGTTATTTTGCTGGAGATTCAGAGATACGGCTTCGCATCAATGGTACTGAAATCATTGCTGGAACGGTGGACGCGTCTGTCAAACTGACGTGCAATTGGGCACTTTTCGACGTAATTCCCGCGCTTGCGCCGACAATACGCGAGTCAAGCGATGGAGTTGACATCTCACTACTTGAAGATCTGGAGCAATTCCGACCGAAAAGTAGACTCGGTTTCCTTGAATCAATACAGACCCCTTTTCCGCTTGAGGGTTATTACCTTTATGGTGTTGGACTTTTGCCATCGTATTGGTGGCTTGATACGCACGGAAACATCGCCATCGCTTCGACCTTTTTCGAGACGTTGGTGCTGAGAGAGATGATAGGCGGGAATGGATGAGCAAACGCCCGAATATCCTCTTTATCAACACTGATCAGCACTCGTGGGATGCGCTCTCGGCACACGGAAATCCGTATCTTTACACCCCTAATATTGATGCGCTTCACAAAAATGGAACCTCTTTCCACCGGTCATTCTGTACGGATCCGGTATGTGCGGCTGCGCGTTCGAGTTGGGCGACAGGATTATATACCTCCGAAACAGGGGTCCCATTCAACGGTGGACATCTGCATCCAGAAATTTCGGATATTGGGCAGGTGCTCAACGCAGCGGGCTATCGGGCGTTCCATTGTGGCAAGTGGCATGTGCCGGGCAGAGATGTCCGTGAAAGTTTTCAAACGCTCTATTACGGGCGACGCAATATCGGGGCAGGCGGTGCCGCATATTACGATTCGGCATCCACGCATGCAGTTGCTGATTTCTTGACAAACTACGATGGCACAGAACCGTTTTACCTCCAGATCGGCTACGTTGATCCACATGACGTGTGCGAATATCTGCACAACCATGAGGAAAAACGTATTCCAAATCCGGTGGAACAGGGAATTGTTTCGGAAGATGTTTTACCACCGCTCCCTGAAAATTTTGACTACGATGCGCGGGAGACCGTACTGCACCGCGTCTGTCGAAGGGTTGATGACGCACTTATCCACGCCGCTATCCTTAAAGCGGTGCGCCGTTGGGATGAACTTCAGTGGCGTTACCTGAGATGGAACTATTACAGATTCATCGAAAAAGTTGATGCTGAGATTGGTCGAGTCCTCGCCTTGCTACGCGAGACCTCTCTGCACCACAGGACGATCATCATCTTCAGTGCTGACCACGGTGAAGCGTGTGGAAGCCACCAGATGTTCCAGAAATTCACGCTTTACGAAGAGAGCGTGCGAGTGCCGTTCATCGTGGCGTGTTTAGGAGAAGGGATTCCTGTAGAGAAAGACCGGTTTGACGAAACGCATTTCGTCTCTGGGATAGACGTATTCCCTACTGTCTGTGATTATGCTGGTATTGACGTGCCTGAAATGTTACAAGGGATGAGTGTGCGTCCGCTTGCTGAAGGTAGAGATGTTCCGTGGCGCGATTGCGCCTACATAGAGAGCAATTACTGGGGACGCGCGATTGTCACTGAACAGTATAAATACGTTACGGAATATAAACCGAAAGCAGTGGAGGATTTCTTACCTCCCGGACCGGATGCTGAACAATTCGGACTTGCGCAGTTGTTTGATCGGCACGATGATCCGGGTGAGACACAAAACTTGGTAGCGGACGCAGCTTACAGCGAAGTCGTCAAAACATGCCAAGATAAACTGCTTGCCCAAGAATCCAGACTCCATCGGCAGGAAATGGTGCATTCAAGTCCAAAACGGATAATATCGAATTGGGGTGACCGGTTACGCTCATATTGGCAACACGATAGATAGGAAGACAAGTTTGTTGATACAACTCTAAACAAACATCAGGACATGAAAAAAATGAATATATTTTCAAAACGCTTAAATCGACTCCCACCATACATGTTTGGTAAGCTGAAACAGTTAACGCACGAACACCGACAGCAAGGCATAGATATTATCGATTTGGGGATGGGTAACCCGAATCAACCGACCCCGCAACCGATCATTGATAAACTGACAGAAGCCGCACAGGAGACGCGCAACCACCGTTACTCCGCTTCACGCGGCATATACAATCTCCGCAGAGAAATCAGTTGGCATTATGAACGCCGGTTCGGTGTTGATATCGATCCGAATGAGGAAGCGATTGCTGTTATCGGGACCAAAGAGGGACTTGGGCATCTCGCTTTAGCCATGATTGATGAAGGCGACTTGGCGATGGTGCCGAATCCGACGTTCCCAATTCATACGTACAGCGTTGTGCTTGCAGGCGGAAGCGTTGTAAGCATACCGCTTACCGAAGAGAACGATTTCATTCCGTCGCTGACCGAGATTACACGCGATATTTGGCCGAGACCCAAAATGTTAATCTTAAGTTTTCCACATAATCCGACGGGTGCTGTCGTCGATCTTGGGTTCTTTGAGGAGATCGTTGCGTTCGCGAAACAACAAGAGATCGTTGTCGTCCACGATTTGGCTTATGCGGACATCGTCTTTGATGGCTACAAGGCACCGAGTTTCCTGCAGGCGAAGGGCGCGAAGGATGTGGGTATTGAATTTATCTCGCTGTCGAAATCCTATAACATGGCGGGATGGCGGTGCGGGTTTGCAGCCGGAAATCGAGAGATTATAGAGGCTCTCGCCCGAATTAAAGGTTACTATGACTACGGTATTTTCGCACCGATCCAAGTTGCTGCAATCATGGCACTACGCACGCCAGAAGACACAGTCATGGAAAACGCTGCTATTTACCAGAGACGCCGCGATGTACTTGTTGAAGGATTAAACCGGGTCGGATGGACGGTGCCGAAACCACAGGCTTCGATGTTCGTTTGGGCACCTATTCCTGAAACGTGGCGGCATTTGAGCTCTCTGGATTTTGCGATGAAACTCCTGAATGAAGCGGAGGTCTGTGTCTCTCCGGGGGCAGGGTTTGGACATAACGGTGAGGGATATATCCGAATCGCGCTTGTAGAGAACGAGGATCGCATTCGTCAGGCAGTACGTCAGATCCGGCGTGCATTGTTCGGTTAAGAACGGCTTGTGATCGTGTTTTCTCTGTAGGCGCGGTTTGATACAGATGAAAAATTAATGCAGTGATTTCATCAGATACCGGCGCGGTTACAAACCGCGCCTACCTTAATTCGGGTTAAATACTTAAGCTTCATGAAACCGCGCCTACAAAGGTAGAATTTGCGCTTGCCTCTCTATTCCAGTCCCCACTGCTTCTTCGCTTCCTCAAACGAAATCTTTTGGCTGCCGGTGTGAGACATCGGGTTTTTGCCGACCCACCGCTCATCAATTGGGTCCGCTGCGGGTTGGAAACGGATGTCGCAACTGATACGCCACCGATCCGAAAGGTTCTTGGTGGAGGTGTGCATCGTGTGCATCGTGAAGATGATGATGTCACCCATCTGGAAATCCGCGGTCTGCCACTCGCCGCCATATTTTTCACTGATTTCCATCGG
>JAKZUG010000618.1:0-3525 GCA_047516705.1 Candidatus Poribacteria bacterium
CATTTAATCCAGAGACGTGGATTCCTTACGATTTAGCGCGGGCTGCAAATGTCCAGATTAACATTTATGATGTGAAAGGTGAATCTATCCGGCAGTTAGCGATAGGTTTTCAGGCTGCTGGGACCTATCGAACTCGGTCTCGTGCGGCGTATTGGGATGGTCAAAATGCTGTTGGAGAACCTGTTGCGAGCGGACTTTACTTTTATACACTTCAGGCAGGTCAGTTCAAAGCCACACGCCAGATGGTGATTCTCAAATAGACTTTTTCAGGGGGAAAAATGGCAAAAACAAGTAATGAGAGAGGTAATTTTTCGCGTCCTTTTACTCGGCGTGCCTTCCTCTCGACCAGTTTAAAAGCGGGCACAGCAGCAGCTTTCACGACAGGTTTGTTACCAAATCTTAGCGCAAAAACATCGGGACGGTATAACATTCTATTTATCATTGCGGATGATTTGCGTCCTTTGCTGGGGTGCTATGGTCATTCCGAAATGCATACGCCCAATATTGATAGACTTGCCGAACGCGGAACTCTGTTCAGACGCGCCTATTGCCAATATCCGCTCTGTAATCCGTCTCGGACCTCAATGATAACCGGTTTGCGTCCGGGGACAACTGGCGTGTTTGATAATTCTACGAATTTTCGAGAAGTTTTACCGAGTGTTATTACACTTCCGCAGCATTTCAAAGAACATGGATATCATACGCAATCTGTTGGTAGAGTTTTGCATATCCATGAGCTCCAAAATAATGCGCTCGCGTGGAGTACACGCGCTTGGGGACCTGTCTGGATCCCATTTGATAAAGCTACTACACCATCATGGGAAGCTATTGACGCTGCTGACCATGAACTACGAGATGGGCAAACAGCCGACAAGGCAGGAGAAGTTTTAGAAGCTTTAGCAGCACTTCCAAATAATCCTTTTTTTCTGGCTGTCGGCTTTTACAAACCGCATCTCCCGTACAATGTCCCGCGAAAATATTACGATTTATATAATTCCGTAACCTTTAACATACACACCGATTCTATGACGCCAGAAGGAGCACCACGCTTAGCAAGAACCAACTGGAATGAAATAAGAGGCTACCAAGATTTGCTCACTGAAGCAGCACCGGTTTCTGATGAAAAAATATTAGAATTAACTCGCGCTTACGCTGCATCAGTAAGCTATACGGATGCCCTCGTAGGTCGTGTCCTCCAGCAATTAGACGTGCTGAACCTTGCTGAAAACACAGTTATTGTTCTCGTTGGGGACCATGGGTACCACCTCGGCGAGCATGGAACTTGGGGCAAAAATACGCTTTTTGAGGTAGGTGTCCATTCGCCGTTAATTATTAGTGTTCCAGGACAACAGCCTAACCGAACAGATGCCCTCGCAGAACTCGTTGATATTTATCCAACGTTGTGTGATGCATGCCAACTTCCGATACCGTCGCAGTTAGAAGGCATAAGCGTGATACCAGTCATAGAACAACCGACACGTCCGTGGAAAACTGCTGCCTTTAGCCAAAAAGGACAGAGCACAGGAAACTCTATACGGACAGAACGTTACCGATACACCGAGTGGGGACAAAATGGTAGTCGCGGTGTGGAACTTTACGATTATGATGCTGATCCAGATGAAACCGTCAATGTAGCGGGTCTCCCTGAAAACGCAGAACTCGTCACTCATCTCAGTGAGCAGCTTCACGCCGGATGGCAAGCAGCGTTGCCCGAGGTGCAGCAACAAGTTCGTGTTCCACAAACTTTACTGTGGGATATAAACAACGATGGCGTTGTCGATATTCAAGATCTTATCCTCGTTTCAAACAGTTTTGGTGAGGAACCTTCGGAGTATCCTAAAGCTGACATAAACAAGGATGGGCGTGTTGACATCATTGACCTGCTTCTGGTTGCCGCACATTTCGGTGAATCTAACAATTCAGCAGCACCGTCAATTTCTACTCCCATTCCATCAGAACATGTTGCTCTTGCGAATGAATGGCTCACTGAGGCACGTTTAGCGGATGATGGCTCTGATGTCTTCCGACAAGGGATTGCCGCCTTAGAACACCTGATTAACACAGTTTTACCCACAAAAACCCTGCTTTTACCGAACTATCCAAATCCTTTCAACCCGGAGACGTGGATCCCTTACGATTTGGCAGAAGACGCAGAGGTCCATATTGATATTTATAACCTAAGAGGGGAATCTATTCGGTATCTATCCCTCGGCTTCCAAACGGCTGGCACCTATCGGACACGATCTCGTGCTGTATATTGGGATGGTCAAAATACTGCTGGAGAACCCGTCGCAAGCGGTATCTATTTTTATACACTTCAGGCAGGACAATTCAAAGCCACACGCCAAATGGTGATTCTCAAATAGGTTGGACAGAAAATATGATAGTTTTACGTAACCTGTTAATTACTTGTCTTGCAATGTTGCTACTGGCTTCTCCGCTAACAGAGGCCTCTTCACTGATCAATGTGCCGCTTAACCCAGATCTTTCTGACTTTAATCGTGAAACCTACCGCTTTGTGCATCGTTTACTTAATAAGCGGGTTTTGCTCGGTATACGGCGTGGTTCCTTACCACTCACCCGAAAACAGGTAGTATCCTATCTACTGGAGGTGCAGCGGAAACAAGAGAACGGCGAAATCAAATTGAGTGCTATTGATCAGGAACGGTTAAACGCCTTGTTAGCGTTTTACCGTGAAGTTCGCGAGTTTCCAAAACTTGCTGCGGAAAACGGTGCCACGGCTACAACCCAAAGCCAGTCTAACGGGCGATTGCATGTGATGACAATGGCAGGCGAAAAGGCAGGTGAAAACTATCGCTTCTCTTTTGATATGAGAGCCTCACAACGCGCGATCACTCACCTTGTTGATAATCTATCGACGGAACAGCCCGTTGAAGGCAATATGTTTGTTACCACTATCTACCCCCACGTTTATGGGCAGGTGGGGAAAACTTTCGCCTTTACTACCGACGTAGCGCATAGGTTCGTATACGGTGAGATTTTTGAGGACCTGTTCCCTGATGAGACGAAAATTAGGCAATTGGAGGGCGACCTCAGAAATCGGACTGCCATTAACGGTTATATGAAGTTTGATTTACCTTGGTTTGAGCTGCAACTCGGACAAGAGACGCTCCAGTGGGGACCTGGCTATCATGACAGCCTACTAATCTCTAAAAATCCGCTCGCCATGGACATGATCAAATTGCAAGCCACCTATGAACCCATTACCTTCACTGCATTTACCGGCGTATTAGAAGATATGGCAGAGGACATCAATGATAAGTATATTTCGGGGCATAGGGTAGAGGGATATTTCTGGAATAGATTCGGTTTTGGTCTCTCTGAGGTCGTCGTCTACGGCAACCGTTTTGAGCCGGGCTATCTGAATCCGGTCAATATTTACTTGATTAACGAGCAACCAATTTCACGGGCAGATGGGCGCGTTCCTGGTAGTGGGGACAACGTTCTTATGAGTGTCGATATGCGCCTTCGTCCTATAGACAACTTTGAAATTTATGGCGAACT
>JAKZUG010000619.1:0-9986 GCA_047516705.1 Candidatus Poribacteria bacterium
AGATGGAGGTGTACCACTCGGGTACATGAATAAAAAATGGAAAAGTTTGATAAACCCGCTGGGACGAACGATTTTTTGCCTGAACAGATGGTCCAGCGGAATTTCGTTGAAAATGTCGTTCGTGAAACCTTTGAAACCTACGGATATGCACAGGTTCAGACCCCGCTTTTTGAATCCTTCGCACTTCTGTCTGCACAAGCTGGCGAAGAGATCCGTCACAAAATGTTTACGTTCGTCGGTTCGGATAGGGTAGATTATGCCCTGAGACCTGAGTTGACTGCCCCTGTCTGTCGGCTCATTGCCAATGGTGAACTAAAACAACACCCTTATCCGTATAAACTTTACTACATTGGGCAGTGTGTCCGACAGGAACCGATTACCGACGGCACCGAAGTAAAGCGGGAATTCCGACAAGCGGGTGTTGAACTTGTTGGACCGGCTTCCGCCCACGCAGACGCTGAAATCATTGCGATTCCGATCCGAATCCTTGAAAAACTCAACATCTCACAGACAAAGTTAAGAATTGGCAATACAGGGGTTTTCCGCGAGATTTTCAAACAGGTCGCGCTGGATACCAAGGACCACGGTGAACTTATATGGGACATTGACTACCTCGCCCGTCTCCGTAACGAGAGCCACCTATGGGATCTGGAAACGCTTCAAGACGCGCTCAATATGCTGCGTCGGTCACAAGGACCTGACTACCAAGGTGCTTATAAAATTGAGGCTTCAGCAGTTCAGGAATTAACCGACAGTACTGCTCCTACTTATGTAGAGAAACTACCAGTAATTGCCGAGGAGACCTATAAAGCACGGTGGCTCCGCTATTTCAATGTTTCCGAAGAGACTGCGCAGTTTTGTATAGATGTCTCAAAGATTTGTGGTGATAAAGAAACTGTCATGGCGGCATGGGAGACACTTCTCGGCGACACTGCAAAAACAGCACGTCAAGAATTAATAGCACTCTGCGACTGTTTGGAAAACTACAATATTACAGATTTTGAAATCAATTTGGGTATCACGCGTGGATTTGATTTCTATACCGGCACGGTTTTTCAGATTGAATCGTCCGAAAAACGTTTACCGCTCTGTGGTGGTGGGAGATATGATGGACTCATCGCTTCCTTTGGAGGTCCACCAACACCGGGTGCCGGGTTTGCGTTCCAATTCGAGGCACTTGTAGAAGCATTTGCCGCCACAGGGAAAGCGACTGGTAACGGAAGAAGGGATTATTTTATCGCTGCAGAAACCCCACAATGTGTTGCCGAAGCGCAACGACTCGCTGAGACACTGCGAAGGGAAGGTAAGAACGTGGAAATAGATTTGATGGAACGCGATCTGCAGGCGCAACAGGATTACGCCAACCAAGCGAGTTACGATTATCTACTCCGCTTAGTCCCTAATGAACCGATCCGACGAATTCAAATTAGAACTGGTGACACACAGATAGTCACTGTTGACGACCTCCTATAGGAAAAGACGTGCCTACAAGTTTACAGCCTTGCACCTTATAGAAAGGAGAATCTATGATGCAAACGGAATTACAACGGACGCTGAATCTACTTTTACCGAAAGGGAGTCTACAGGCCGATACTCTTGAAATGTTTCAGCGTGCCGGTTACGAACTGGACGGTTATACCTCAACGGATCGCTCCTATCGCGCGACCTTCCGCGATGATAACGAATTTCAGATCAAGATTTCACGTCCACAAGAGATCCCAGTCTATGTCGGCATGGATGATTTCTATGATTTAGGGATCACCGGTCAAGATTGGGTTGAAGAGACTGATTCAGACGTTGAAGAGATCCTGCCTCTGGAATATGGACACATTGACATTATTCTCGCTGTTCGTGAAGAACGAGAAGATATCAATACATTTGAGGATTTGATGAACCGCGCTGATGGAGATATCCTCATTTCTACCGAATATTTGAATATTGCCGAGAAATATATCCTTGAAAAGACGGAAAATAGGGTCGCACCCACGATTTTGACACCGTGGAAGCGACTTAACACCCGTGGTACTTACCAGTCCCCTATCACGCTTATGCTGTCTTTCGGTGCGACCGAGGGAAAACCACCCGAAGAAGCCGATGCTATCATTGACAATTCGACCACGTCGCGGCGCACACTCAAAGCGAATGCGCTCAAGGTGATTGAACTATTGCGTGTATCCGAATCTACCCTCATTGCCAATCCGAAGGCACTCAGGGACGCATGGAAACAGGAAAAGATTGAAGAGTTCAAACAGACACTCCAGAAAGGTTTGCGGAGACGGCGGAGTCAGACACTCCCCGGACACATTTAATTAAGGAGCAAAACTCATGGCAACCCCAATCATTAAACCGCGCGTCCCGCGCGGGATGCGAGACATCTTACCCGAACAGATGATTCGTAGGCAGTACGTCATAGATGTGATTCGTGGCGTGTTTGAGGAATTTGGTTTTGAACCTTTACAGACCCCTGCCCTCGAACTATCTGAAGTACTCACAGGCAAATACGGACCGGATGCAGAGAAACTTATTTATCAGGCAGGACACGTCGGCGGAAAGGAGGACATCTCGCTCCGCTACGATCTTTCGGTGCCGCTCTGTCGGGTTATTGCGATGCACCCACAACTCCCGAAACCGTTTAAGCGATACCAGATCGATCCAGTCTGGCGAGCGGAGCGTCCGCAAAAGGGACGTTATCGCCAATTCTTTCAATGCGATGCAGATACGGTAGGCAGCGAGAGTATGCTTGCTGATGCTGAAAACGTCACTCTCGTCTATCAGGTGCTAACTCGCCTCGGTTTCAAGCAATTCGAGATTAACATCAATGACCGGAAACTCATCACCGGCATCGGACAATTCGCTGGCGTGCCAACTGAACAACTTGGCGGCCTCTATCGCTCTATCGATAAACTGGATAAGATTGGGTTGACAGGGGTTAGAGCCGAATTAGCAGAAAACCAGATACCGGAGCCTGTTATTGAAAAACTACTTGCATTGCTTGAGGTCGAAGGCGATGCAGCGACAGTACTGAATGAACTCAATGCGCAACTCGGTGATTCTGAAGCAGCGCGAGAAGGTATCTTGGAATTGGAGGAACTAATCAGTTATCTCACAATGCTTGGTGTTCCAGACGAATTCTATAGGGTGAACGTCGCGATGGTGCGTGGCTTAGAATACTATACCGGTCCGATTTATGAGACTGTCGTTGAAGAACCGAAAATCGGGAGCATCACCGGTGGCGGTAGATATGATGAACTCATCGGAAGTTTCAGCAAACAAGGGTACCCTGCAACAGGCACCAGTTTCGGGATTGAGCGGATTATTGATGTGATGGAAGAATTTGATATGTTCCCATCCGCAGTTGGAAAGACAGTGACGCAGGTGTTAGTCACTGTTTTCGATGCCGATCTCGCGCAGGAATCTCTCAAAGTAGCGACGCTTCTGCGCCAAAGTGGTATCCGTACAGAGGTTTACTGCCGCCCGGCGCGCATCAGCGCACAGATAAAATATGCGGATACCAAAGGCATTCCGTATGCTGTCATCCTCGGTTCGGATGAAGTAGAGGCAGGCACAGTTGCAATCCGAGATCTTGCGAATAGAGCGCAGCATATTATTCCACGGGACGAACTTGTTGGGCAAGTTAGGCAACTATCTGAGTCAGATGAGTTTATATCAAATTAACTGGGTGTGCAAGGTGTGGTTGCGATGTGTCGTTAAAGAGATGAAGGTTTTTCTTGTATCACAGGAATGACATAACTTCGGATTGTAAAACCGTCGAATGTTTCTGTCTCCATACGGGGTTCAGGATCAGTGCGGTGATCAAATACAACGTAGTACCCTTCCACTGCGTCTTCCAATTTGAGATACGCCGCCAGTTGTGCTTTGCCTGACTGATAACGGTGCTCGCCCTCCCAAATTTTCGTCTCAACGATATATTTTCGCCTGTTGTGTAGGATAAGCAGGTCAATCCTGCCGCGTCCGGTTTGTACTTCAAGATACATACCACCACCCACAACCCGGACAAACTGGTCGAGGTAGGTATACAACAGATATTGCCCAACAAATTCTTGTGGTGTGTCCGGTACTTGCAAGATTCGGTAGCCAGCGCGTGCGATGAAGTCCTGAAAGTTATCAAGGAGTGCTCCTATCTCAAGCATCCCAGAGGGCGTGATATAATCAATAAAATCGTTACCGGTGTGGTGGTCGAAATATTCCCCTTCAAGTCCATTAAACAGGGGCTGGAACGCCCGCATGATACGGTGTTGATAAATAGGATTGACGATTTCGCATCTACCATCGGCACCTTTTGCGATGACACCATAAGTGGCAAGTTCATTGATGATGTCATTATCAGGATTGAAGAGCGTCCCTCGGTCATAAGAGACAATTTTCATTAACAGGCTTTCAAAGCGCGGGTCTCTACGGATATTGGTAAGCAGATGTGTAATATTGGCGTTCTCTTCCTCAAGGAGCTGCGCGTGTGATTTTGCAAAGTGCGCCATGGTAATTGTCTCAGTTTTTGGAATTTCCAACTCTTCGGTAAGAATCTGTGCAAATCGATTGACGAGGAAGGGTTGGCCAGCAGTCTGTTTATGGAGCGTGTCAATGACTTCAGGCGCAAAGACTTGCCCAACTTCGTTTGTATACTGTGCGAGCAACTCTTCCACCTGTTGGCGGGTGAAGTTGCGTAGGTGGAATTCGTCCTGTATATTGAAGGGTGAAACGGATCTATCGTAGTTGAGTTGAGCGATGCTCTTGACCCCGACGATGCCTACGCTGTGCGGACATCGCTTCTCATCGGAAAGATAAATAGCACGAAGTGTGTGAAGGAAATCACTCAGAACTGCCTGAGGAATGCCATCAAACTCATCTATGATAAGAACCACCTTTTGCTCACTATACTGCTGATCCAAAAAACTTGAAAACTCTTCAAAGAACTCCATCATCGAAATGTGATTCGTGAGTTTGGTGCTATCCAGAAATCGCGTGAGTGCATCAGAAGGCACATGTTCGCGCTTTTGGAAAACCTGCTCAATTTCCTTGCGGACCCGTTTGTAGAAAGTATCGTAAAAATCAGCAGCGGAGAGATTTTTATACGCCTCAAAATCCAGTTGGATTGGAAAATAGGTTAATGAGGCAGCTGTGAGTGCGTCAAGTGCCAATCGGAAAAACGTCGTCTTCCCAGTCTGTCGAGGTGCAAAGAGGACGATGTACCGCCCCTCTTCAATACGAGTGATAATATCGGCAATTTCCTCAGTCCGTGAGACAATATAGTGCCGTCCAGGATACACACGACCTTGAGTTCCAAAGCGTCTCATTTTTTCTCCTTGTTTCCCTTAACATCCTCAACTATTTATTGTATCATATCATCCTATGAAAATCTATATCTTGTTTCTGATTTTTGGAACCGCGCAGTATGCACATGATCAAAAGTACTCAGTTTTCAGTTATCGGTTGTCAGTTTCCAGCAGTCAGCAAAATAGCCATTAGCGGTCAGTGAGTGTCGCGACCAGGAGGTCGCTCCTACAGCAAGAACCGCGAGCAGGAGACTTTAATAATATGAAATTCAATGCTCTTCCTTTTTCAAGCGTCAAACGTTCTAACCTCACCCGCTATATTATACTCCTCTGTTGTATTATTCAGGCGATACAGTTGACAAGTGCGGGGTGTAGTCATACCAAGCCGTATTACCATCCCGATATACCTGATATTGAAAGACGTGAGGGTGAAATAGGAGGCGTGCTTCGTTATCGTCTTTTGTTACTCGGCGATGGTGGCATCCCGATGCCGGATGAACCTGTCCTGAAAACCCTCGGTGAATGGGCGCGAACGGACGCTGCGCAAACGAGCATTGTCTTTTTAGGGGACAATATGTACCCGGAGGGAATGACAGAACGGAAAAAACATGAAGCAGTGGATCGCCTCATCCCCCAACTCGCTGTTGTTAAAGATGCTGGTGTTCACGGACTGTTTATCCCCGGAAACCACGATTGGGCAGGTGGAGGCGTGGAAGGATATAACGCACTTATGGCACAAGAAAAGTTTATCAATGATGCACTTGCTGGCGAACTGAATTTTCTGCCGTCTGGAGGCTCACCCGGTCCCATTGCGCTTGAACTCCCGAAAACCAATCCTGTAGTCCGGCTTATCGTGCTGGATACGCAGTGGTGGCTTCACCGACATGAAAAACCAGAGAAATCACCTGAAACGGTTATAGAAGAACTCATAGCACTATTAGATACAGAATTGCCAGTTATTGTTGTAGGACACCATCCATTGCAAAGTTACGGACCACATGGCGGCTACTTTGACTGGAAAGCTCATCTCTTTCCTTCCAGACTTGTGAAAAAATGGCTCTGGATTCCGACACCGATCCTCGGCTCAGTATATCCATACACAAGGCGACACCTTTATAAACTTGACCAAGACATGGGCAGCGCACGTAATAAAAATATGGTAGCGCAGCTGAACCGAGCATTTTCTAAGCGGAAATCGCCCTCTCAAGGACCGCCACTTTTAATCTATGCTTCAGGACATGAACACTCTTTACAAGTCTTGAAAGGGGATACTGTCGATTATCTCCTTGTTAGTGGAAGTGCTGCGAGTCGAAAAGTAACGGAAGTGATGTCTGGAGACAATACCCTATTCGCGCATCAACATACAGGTTTCATAGCGATGGATTTTTTTAGTAATGGAAAGGTTTTGTTGCGTGTGGTTGAACCTGAGAGCAAAGGCGTTCTATTTCACCGATGGTTGTTCTAAATCTAAGTCTATGCGTTAAACGCGAAATAGGTAGGACTAAGATATGTCCTGCCTACGCTTTGTTTTATTCAGTCTCGGAATTCTGGCGGGCGTACTTTAAGAATTCCATGTTCCGTAGATGTGGCTCAGCCGCCTCCAGTTGAGAACGGATTTCCTGTAAATCCCCAACAATCTGTTTTAAATCCGATTCCACCTGACGATAGGTTTTTTGTGCGGTTTTCGGTTCGTACCCGGATTCTTTCAGGTAATACGATGTCCCCAACCAGACACACGCGAGTGTAGTCATTGTTGTTACTCCCACCACTATTGCCACAATAGTAGTAACCACAATCGCAGCTTTAACAATAAAGTAGAAGACCAGTCCAAGAAAAATCAGTAGCAATAGTATGAACATGCCAGTTTCCTCCTTCACTCACCTGTACCTTTGGCGATTCGGATGAGCCGTTGCACTTCCTCTTTGAGGACAACAACTTCTCCTTGAACATCTTTCACTTTTTGCTGCAGTGCCACTATGTCGCTTTGCGATGCTCCCTTCGTCAACCCCTTTTTCTTTTTATAGTAAGATATGCTCAACCAGACGCATCCGAGTGTTGTTATTGAGATACTCGCAAATACAATAGCAACAATGAGTGTGATTTGCTCCATTTTCAAGCCCTCCAATTTTCTACAAAAAATTGTTATGTTATCCTATTAGAGTCTGCAAAATTTAAAAGGAGAGTAAAAAATGGAAGTCAAATTTCCCCATTGCCTGTATCACTGGAAATTATACCAAAACCTATAATTACTTATACATAAGAAAACTGGCGGAGTTACAAACTCCGCCAGCGAAGAAGGGAACTATTGTTTCCCAAATGTCTACATATTTTATTCCACCATAGTCAGCCCATTCTACTTATAAAGGTCACCTTCAATTGATAGATCTTCTTCTGTGATCGGTTGAAAAGGTTCTTTTGACTCATCCTTCTGTAGCAGGCGAGCCACGTCATACCCTCTACGGAGCAATTCGACCAAAAGTTCATCATCAGGAGCATCATTTACCGAACTTAACGTTTTCGCACTTACGTTAAGTTCAGAATAAATTGACATCGCTTCCGATGCATCCCGCACGCTAGCGTAATTTACCCCTAAGTACCGCTGTGTTGTTACCACACTTTTATGCCCTAACATCTCTTGCACGGCATAAATGTCGCTCGTCTGCCCATAAAGGCGCTGTGCGTAAGATTTCCGTAGGGAATGCGTGCCGAGCTTTCCATTTAAACCCGCCACTTCAAACGCTTCTTTTAGCGCATTGTGTGCTGCTATTCTCGTCATTGGCTTCGAGCCTTGTCCATTCCGTGAAGGAAACAACGGACGGCTGGCACTGAGATCTCCATATAACTCGGTATGCCAAGCAATGAGTGCTTCAATTGCGTGTCTGCCATCCATATTTACAGGCACGGCTCTGGATACCTCACCGCCTTTCACGATATTCAGATCAAACAGTAAATCTTTGACGGACTTGCCATTCTGCCATACATCTCCCACTTTCAGCGCAAGCAGTTCGCTAATCCGTCCTCCGACGGATACGCCTAACATAAATAAGCTCCGATTCCGAACGGCAAATGTCCCGCCAAAAGCTTCCGATACTTTTCGGATTTCGATGTTATCTAAAGGTCTTGTGCCTTTCATACAAGAAACTCCTTGTTTTTATGCGTACATACACTTAATAAAACGGAAGATAACCTGTGTCGGTTTCCAAATCCCATCCATACGTGTGTTAGAGAGTAATAGATCTTCTCTCTGTTGAGGCAGTGCAGAGTTCACATACTAATTGCTCCAAAATACACGTGGCATCTGGATTGCTCGTTTTCAATTGGACATCTACATCTAAGCTTTTTTCAAGGGCAGTGACTAACTCATCAATTGTAAATGCGTTGAGCGTCTGAAAAATTTTATATGCGACATAAGGATTTTGCTTCAGAATGTTATGGGTAGCCGTTTTAGGTAAGGCACTTCCTGCCTCTTCAGCAAGCGGTTGGAATATATTTGCTGTAAATTCACGAAATGGCATCCGGCTGTGGACGTTTCGGAGCTCCTTTCTTTCAGCGATTAACTTAGCTTGGAGCGCAAATCGGAATTGGCGCGTGATTGATGCGTTAACCACGATAGGTTCTTGACCGCTTGCTAACACCTCGTGAAGTCCTTTCAACGCCTGTCCGATTGCGCGTTTTCCGATGGCATCAGTGAGATCGAAAATGCTGTCAAATGTATTCTGTGTCACCATGTTCCGGACATCTTGTTCGTCCACTTGGGGTTTGTCGCCAACAAAACTGATAATTTTGTTGATAGCTTCAGCAACAGTGTGCATATCGCCGCCGGTTCGAGTCCGTAGTAGAGAGAACGCTCGTGGTGTTATTTGCTTACCAAATTCAGCGAATTTGTCCGTGACCTTTTTATAGAGCGGGTCTCGATTCAGCGACGGTCCAGCCTCGACCAGGTCGAAAGATCGGTAGCGCCCCACAGTTTCAATAGCTTTAAGAACCCTGTTCCGCTCGTTCACGGATCCCTGTACCGTAAATATCAGCACACTACTTTTCGGTAGATCGCCTTGAAGCCATTCAAGCAATACATCTACGTCGTCGGTATCATCAACTTCTGTAGCGTATGTATCCAGTTGTTGGGCAATATGCGGTAAACGTTCCAGAAAACCGCGCTCTTCATCGGTTAGCTTCGTACCCAGTTCATCAATAAGCGAATCAGCAGCATTTGCGTAGTTTAAATGATTTTCGGCGATTTGTTGCGGACTCACCTCTAATAGTTTTGCCAATGTAGAGATAGATTTCTGCGGATTTGTAATTTCGATTTTAAATGCATTTCGGACGATTGTTATCGGTGTCGTACGTTGCTGAACCTTAAAGAAAGGGGCATCTCGGACAACCACGACTCTCCAATCTGACATGACTGGATACAGATCTGCATGACTGATAATTTCTCGAATTGTTATATTAGTATCCTCTAAAAAAGTGAGATTGAAATCGCGCGTATCAGGTGTAAGCAAATGATCGAGCATCTGTTTGAGGGTTCCCTCAATGAGAAAACTTTCCTCGCCACAGAGCAGATACACGGGTAAAACTTTATTCGCTTGGATTTCTCGGAGGATGTTTGGTGGAGGGTTTGTCGGTTTCTGTTTCATCAATACTTCCCTTCAGATACGGTTTAGGAGGAGTTCCAAACCGCACCATAGGTGTCAA
>JAKZUG010000620.1:0-3070 GCA_047516705.1 Candidatus Poribacteria bacterium
CAGGTTTTACTGATTGGGAGACGATCACGCCTAATACCCACTACGATTGGATTGAGCAACGCAGCGAAGTGTTTACCGACTTCTACCTAATCGGATCTGAGGAGACGAAAGCAGGCAGAACAGATAATACGATATTCAAACTGTTTAGTAGCGGATATTTGACAGGTAGGGATGCTTACATTTATAACTTTTCAATTGATACTTGTGCGGAAAATGTAAAGATAATGACTCAAGATTATCTCGCTGCGATTGCTGAGTTTGAGAATAATCCAGAACTCACTGTTGATAACATAGTACACCGCTATTCCACAAATATCAAATGGGATGGTGATCTTAAGAAGAAGTTAAGGCAAAGGAAAAAGACGAATTTCATGGATAACTACATCCGAAAAGTTTCGTATCGCCCATTTGTCGCCACAAATTGTTATGCGGACTACACCTTCGCACAAAGAAAGGGAAAGATACAGCAGATTTTTCCAGAGAGTTCCAGTGAAAACTGTGTTATTTGTCTACCCAATAAAGGTTCTAAAAATCCGTTTTCGGCATTGATAACTGATACGATGCCCGATCGTCACTTTATTGAAGCAGCACAATGCTTCCCCCGCTACCAATATCCGAAACCATCGGATAAGCCAAACGCATCAGAATCACTTCTCGGCATTGATGATACACCCGATCGTATTGACAACATATCAGACACAGCATTACGCACCTTCCGTGAGCATTACAGCGACGACACAATCACAAAGGACGTTATCTTTGACTATGTTTACGGCATTCTGCATGCCCCCAGTTATTGTGAGCAGTTTGCCAATGATTTATCTAAGATGATACCGCGTATCCCATTCGCACCCGACTTCCACGCCTTCGCGGAGGCAGGTAAAAAGTTGGCAGACCTCCATCTCAATTACGAGACCTGCGAACAATATCCGCTCAGCGTTGAGTATCCAAATATCTCCTCACCCCCAACAGACCTTGAAGATGCGGACCCGAATCTTTTTCTGCTAACTGAAAAAGCGATGCGTTTTGGAGACATTGAAAGAAGAACGCTCATCATCAACGAACATGTCCGCTTGTCCAGTATCCCCGAAGATGCACATCGCTATATCGTCAACGGCAGATCACCGCTGGAGTGGTTCATTGACCGCTACAAGATTAAAACCGACCCAGACAGCGGCATCGTCAACGACGCAAACGGTTGGTTCGCTGATCCACGCGACCTCATCACAGCAATAGAGCGCATCATCCACCTCAGCGTCCAATCCACCCGCATCATCAACACCCTCCCCGCTGAAATTACTGATAACTAATGTTATCAACTCGCACTACCGTCTAATTTTTTATATAGACGACTTTTCTGAATAACACTATGACTCTGAAATCTCAAGCGCGCCATTACCGGAAATCCGTCCAGTGAAATTGTTTGACCCATTAGTTACAGGAGAGTATTCCTTGAAAAAGCCGAAACCTTTATAAACTGATTTAGTGCCATCAAACAAATGTAGAATTAAATAAACTTCGCCGTGTCCGAAAGTAGCCTCTTGTACAATGCCCTCAATATATACCTCCCAATCGCGCATGCCATCATAGCGTGAAATATCCCCCGATATAGCTACTTCTATTTTTTCCTGTTTCAGTTGTAGAGACCATCTGGTGGTGTTAGCAATTCGGATGTATTTAGATTCATCTTCCTTTCTATAAATGGTTCCATTTTTCCCTTTTTTAGTGGTATTTTCGTATCTTTTTCGCATTTGAGTTATTCCTCCGATAAAATTATAATAAGGTTTTGTGGGAATAAACTGTATATTCAATTCCCAGTGTAAACCTTTACAAGTATTTTACCCGAAGGTATGTTAAATATCAAAACACAAAATTCAAAGTGGTGACAATGTATTGATAAACAGAAAGATGGTAAAAAAGGGGCGGTATTTCGGCGCTGTGCTGGACTGGACGCTTGCGCTATGTGCCACAGGAAACCACGCTATCGCTCCACCAGAGGCACAGGCGCGCGCTTGCTGCGGGTTTGTGTGCTACGCACCGCACCCTTGCACCAGCAGGCACCCAAAACACCACTCACTGGACTCCCTTTTGACGTAGTGTTCAGCGTTTACTGTCCTGTTTATGAGTTAGAATGGTATGTATTCTGTCTCTTCATCACATTCATCGCAATAAATGCGACGGAGCCGATCCTTGAAAAGATGTAGGTTATGTTTGATGGCTTTCAAGTCAAGACGCATGGGTAACACTGCTTCAGGAATATGCGGTCTCAACCCCTTCAAATCATATTGCCAATCGTCAATTATATCTTGGGATCCCACTTCTATACATGGAAACTCTAATTCTTTGAAGGCATTCCATTTTTCATCATCAACGGGATGGGTGTCCCGGACCTCTATTCCAGAAACGGGCTTCCCATCTCGTAAAAGCACAACGTCTACTCTATGTTTGCCAACATCAACTTCGCATGCGACATCATCATATTGAGGTGTTTGGGAAAAAATGACACTTTTCGAGCAGTTTGGACATCGTCGGTACGTCGAAACACTTATCATTGGAGTGCGAACAGTTCTCATATACATAAGATAAATCATCTGTTTTGCAACCTTGTGATGAACGCCTTCGCCTGAACACCCTGTATCGGGCTTATGCGCAAAATGAGGTTGTCTTACGTCTCAAGACAACTTCGCTCTCACAGAGTGGACACGAAAACTCTTGCCCTTTTTCTGCCACTTCGGGGGACACAGGAACTTTCTTGAGAGTATAAGCATAAGGTATCTGTAATTTCGTCATGCCTTTGATTATAGCGTAATTGCTCAGATTTTTCAATCCCGCAGTAAATCTGAAACACAAAACACCACATTTTCGTTAATGAAAGATAATGACACCTGTCAAAATCTGTCAATGAAAGGAAATGAATATGTCAAAACTCACCATCACAGAGGCAGTCAAAATCCTTCCAGTATCCGAGTCAACACTCCGGAGAGACCTAAAAAGTGGGAAGGTATCTTATGAGAAAGACCAGAAAGGACGCAAGCAGATTGATGTTTCAGAACTACAACGCGTCTATGAG
>JAKZUG010000621.1:0-10331 GCA_047516705.1 Candidatus Poribacteria bacterium
GACCGTTATTAAAACGTCAGTAGTTTTAAGATTGGCATGCGGATTGCCGCTGTCTTGTTTTTTTATCTCGTTGGCGCTTTCTATATTTTGGGTTCGGAAGGGTTCTGCTTGAACCTTGCGAAAAATTTCTAAACCGTAGAGGCTTTGCCGAGCACGACTTAGACGCTCTGATGTCCAAAGTTTACCCTCAAGCTGTGCGACCTCCCGGCCAAGAATGTGTTGTTTTACAACGTCCGTATCCCCTTCAAAATAGAATTTGCCGAATGTTACCTGCTCACCCTCCGCCTCCACGGTAAGATGGAGGATGCCGTGTTCAAATACCGCAAGCCTGTCCACCTCCTGTTTGAGTGTATAGCGCGGGTTACCCTCAATATCCTGAATGCTCCAGCGGTTACCAACATTCGTCGCTATGAAAAGCCCCATGAGGGTAAGGTCGTGTCTCTTAAACTCATCTTGGATTTCCGAAGGGAGTTTACCGTCCGTAAGAGACTCCGAAAAATCGCCATCTACTTCAAAAACTGGCGTTTCTGTTTCCGGTATGTACGTGTCATCAACCTTTACGGCAATGTATCCGAGTTCATGATAAGTATTTACGACTGCATTTTGGTAGACAGTTCTTTCAAACACAGCGTTGGGTTGTGGAAACGGACGTTCGCTTTCCAAACGTTCCAGAAGCGTGGCAGTATCTATCGCGCGATTACCGCTGATGGCACATCTGTGAATCACCTCTTTGCGATTCTCAACAACTGAGACATGTATTGCGATTTCGCCGACATTTCGGTCTTTTGGGTTCTGTTTTTTAGGTGTCTTCTCAGTCTCAATGACTGCGTTAGGGTAGCCGGCTCTCTCGTATAAAATATTGAGTCGGTGCTCATCGTTATTGAGGTCTTCTTGGTAAAAATAACGCCGCTGTTCTTGCCGGGAAAGGAATCTGGCAATAATATTGGAGATTCGCAGATTCCACAGAAGTCCCGCAGTCGGTTTCACTGTCATTTCTCGTAGTAGGTCCGCGTCCGAAAAGACACCGTTCCCGGAAAAAGTGACGCGTGTAACCCTATAACGGATTCCGGGGTTAATCGTAAGTTGAACGCTGAACGCATCCAAAACTTTTTCCTGCACAGTCGTATCATGATAACCTTCGTTTTCAAAATACGCTTTTATCCTTCGTTCCCATATAGAAGGAGAACCCGTGCTTATCAGCTTGGCTATCGCTTCTTTGAAGGTATCTTGTTGCGATAAGGAGAGTTCGCCGACATCCGGAACGAAATTAAACTGAATCTGCTTGCCTTCATTGATTTGAAACCGCAGTAGGCCCATTTCAGGGGTAAATTTTGGCTCGATAGTTGCGGTGGGATAGTTGTTTTTACGGTAGAGTGCTTCCATTGCCGCCACATCGGTGTCAACATCAGCTTTGTTGTAAACCGGATAGAGGCGGCTAAAGCCACAAGCTGCTTTGAGGCGGTTGGTTGAGATAGCGGAATTCCCCTGAATTTGCAACCTTTTGATAGTTGAGGAACCGCCTGCGGTTATCTGATAGGTTAATACACCGTCTTCAGTAAGCGTATCGGCAACCGTAATTTGCGCGTCAAAATATCCATGTTCCTTGCAAATCCGCTTGATGTAGATAATATCTGTCTTAGCAATTGTAGGTACATATCTCCCACCCGGTTTCGATTTTATCGTATTTTCAATAGCCGACCTAAATTTGTTGGGGGGAATGCCGGTGATTGCAATTTTGTTGATGCGAGCGAAAGATGTAAGCTGATAGGTTAACGCAACGCCATCTCGGTGCTCCTGTGCGTAAACATGGATTTGGGAATATTGCTGTGTCGCGTAGAGTTTCTTAATACTCTGTTGAATAACGTGCCGAGATAATCTGTCCTCAACACGTACCGAGGTCTCCTTGCTGAGCGCGTTGTATTGTTCTGTAGGTTCCGCTACGGGTGCTGTATCAATGTAATACTCAATTTTGTCTATGCGCGTCGCATCAAATGCCTCGCGCAGCGCGAACTTTCCTGTCCTTATATCACCTGACGTTTCAACTGTTTCGCTTGCTTCTAAAGATTGAACAAGAAAACAGCACAGCATTACGATGAAGAAGTTCCATGCTATTAATGAGCAATTTGTGCGTAACCTATACATTTTATCTTTTCGGAGAGTGTCGGATTAAAAGCGTCCCTTTATTTCAAAGCCAACACCGTATTCGCCTTTTTCGTTGTTCTCAATTTTAATGGACATATTTTCTCTAAGTTGATATTCCGCGCTGATAGACCGCGCGTCTACATCGTGTAGCCGGTGAAAATTGAACGTGAACTCGCCGAAAGCACGTGAAAACGCAGCGTTGCGCACAAGAAACGTCATAATCTCCTCATGCGAGAGGATTTCAGTCGCGTTAGGTGCGCTCAGAACAAACTCTGGGTTTTTTAAGGTGCCAGTCAGACTCGCGTTAATCTCAAGGTCAACTGTGCTCTCATCCCTCGGCAGGACACCGCGAATACGGTTCGGTGTTCGGAGAAAGATACTGAGTTCCGGATCAAAGTCGCTGGTACTTCGGTTGGTAATTCTTGAGCCTTCAATGAATTCAAAGGTTTGTGGAATAAGTGCAATTCTACCGCTGAGCACCGAAACATTTCCATTGAAAACTGGATTTTGAATTGGACCGATGAGTTTACCGCCTGAACTCGATATTTCAATGTTTGTCGGTCCCGTGATGGATGAGAGCACACGAAAATTGTCAGGGATATCAATACCAACATTCAAATATAAATCACGAAGGATGGGATAATCCAATATAACGTCTACTTCGCTTACGGAAGCCCCCACGAACCAATCCATAACTGCCTCCCAGTTTTGTTCATAATACCCCTGACTTATATTCAGATTGCCTGTTAAAGACGGATCATCAAATCCGCCTTGTAGGTGTAATTGGGTCGGATTGGAACTAAGATTAATCTGATACTTTCCGGATTGTTCAAAAAGCGCGGATGAGATGCTGGTCTGCAAATCCATTGTCGGTGGGTTTTCCCATATTCGTCCATCTGGGGGTGCCTTGACGCTGCCGGTAATCCAAAAGTCACCATCGTTCAATATGCCCTCAAGCTGCTCAACCGTCGCGCCTCTCTCTGATAACTCAACTCTGCCTTTTATCTCTTTAGCACGAATGTCTGCCTCTGGAAATTCAAAACCAATATTATTAAAAAGCACAGCACCTATGGCTTGCGGTGCTTCTATCGTGCCTTTCAATTCAACATGCACTTGACCTGTGCCTGTCGGAGATTCGAGACCCGGCACCACAGATGATAGGATGTCAAAATCACTTACATTAATGTCCAAGATACCACCCATATCTGTTTCTCGGAGCTCCTTCCAAATGACTTCTGGTGACCGTTGCAGTTCCGTCAGAAACGGGACGAATTCCAGTTGATAAGGCATTTCCCATGAAAAGGTAAGCAGATTTTCACCGAACCTAACTTCAACATACCGTTTTTTTGAGATTTCCCATTTCCCGTTCTGATACCGAATTCTCCATCGAAGGTCAATAGGGATGTCATGCAGGTAGAGTTCAGCGGGTTCAGAGCTATGTCGTCGCAAAGTTATCTTCGGATCTTCGCTGGTGCCGCTCATCTGTAAGCTTCCCGACAACGCACCTGTAATCCGGTAAGGCGCGGGCCAAGTGTAGGTTAACGCTGAGACATTGAAATTATTAAATCGTAGTGCCGCGTCAAACTCCCCATTTACCGACCATTGACTTCCGGCATCAATGCTGAGTGTTGTCTTTGCGTCTTCAACCGTGTATACGTCAACGTCATCGGCGACACCGTCTGGCTTCTCATCTTCAGCGGTAAAAGTTTGCTTGACCGGAAAGGTGTACTGATTTTCAAGGGTAAACGCTTTAGGTAAAGTTACTGTTCCCGCGTTCAGCATTATCTGAATCGGTCGCGGATCTTGGAAGTCGTAGGGCTGATCCAGTACCTTAAAGGTGAGGCGGACGCTGTTAATGGATAGTTTTGCGTTTGAGACAGCCACAATATCCGCGAGTGAAGGCAGCTTCCGGATTTGCGGAAATGGCGTGTTTTCTCCTTTTGTCAGAAAACTATCAAGAGGGACTGTTAACGCATTGAGTGTCGTACTTAGATGTCCGTCAACCTCTTCCAGCACCTCTGGTGGCAGTGCTTGCCGAACGGTTGAACCGAGCGGGAATAATTCAAATTTCAATCCTGTTAGCGTGAAGTCTTTAGGCGTTAATCCATCTAATGCCAATTGCGCCTGCTGAAGCATACAGTAACCTGTCCCCATATCAAAGCCAAGTTCTGTAAGGTCAATTGTATCTTCGCGAGCGTTAAGTTTTACCTTCATGTTCCGAATCGGTTCGTGGAAATTCTTCAGTTGGAGTTGCACCGCCTCAAGCGATACGCTCCCCGTTATGTGAGGATCGCTGCTTGTGCCTTGTAGTGCTAAATCTATGTCAACAGTGCCATCTGCCTCTGAAAAGAGCACGTCAATGCCGGGGAAAAAGTCAAGCGGCAGCTCTCTACCCCGAAAATGTACATCAATTGGTTCATCGGGAAACCGATCCGATATGTCTATCCCTGCGAATGCCAAATTGAACGGAATTACACCGGTAATGGTTGATGTACCCGCACGGTTCTTTATCTCAATCCCTGCGAGTGTTATACGTTCATCACGGTACTCGACTTTTCCGTTCCATTTCATCTCGTTGATGTCGCCGCTCCATTCTGCTATGATCTCCGGTGCCTCGAAAGTTCCAGTGATATTAACATTCGCCGTTGTCACCATTTCAGGCGACTTCAGTTTTAAGGGGAGATGCACAGTAAGGGCCCCTCGTTCGGACTGGAATTGGAGCGGCGTTGTGTTGGTACAGTTAATACGGTACCCCTGAAAATTCAACTCGCTCACTTCACCGGTTATTGAGACTTGGTGTGGGTGTAGATTTCCTTTACCGCTGAGTTTGGCATGTCCAGAAACGGTGCAGCGGAAGGGTGGGGTTTGCCCTGAGAATAAGCTCACAAAATCAGCGATCCCCAGCTGGGATACTGACGCATCAATTGAAAACTGTCGTGCGTCTGTATCTCGGGTTGAGAACGAGGCATCTCCTTGGACCGTGTAGCTGCCATCACCTATTTGTCCATTTGCCTCTACCGATTGGATATGTAGGAACTCCGAATTAAGAATGGCATCTGCCTGCAGGCTTTCCAGTGTGATGGAGTGTACATTAGGGGCGAGGCGAATTGGGGACTGTGGTGCCGTTTGAGCATTTACGGCGATTAAGGTTTCGGCAGGGGTGCCTGTGATGTCTATTGAAGCCGCTAACGTGCCTCCTGTTAAATCCTCAGCCTTGATGCTCTTCGCGGAAGCTTGTGCTATTAATTCCGCAAAC
Source organism: Candidatus Poribacteria bacterium (assembly GCA_047516705.1). Lineage (GTDB taxonomy): Bacteria > Poribacteria > WGA-4E > WGA-4E > WGA-3G > WGA-3G. The sequence continues at coordinate 5,399 of JAKZUG010000621.1, forward strand.
GTCGTGAGTTCTAAATCACACGCGTTGACGTTGAGATTTAGCCGCGACTTGCTAACGTCTGCCAAGTGAACGTTTATCTCGCCGCCTATATCTACCACGTTACCCAAAAGCTTCAAGTCAGTTTTTTCAAGGCGCATTAAGTTGTCTCGGTATACTATCGCACCACCTGCATCCCTTATGCGTATATCACCCACTTCTGTTTTTAAATCCAACATCGCAATTGCCCAATCCAACGCGACTCTGGGTTGCTTAGACGTACCAGTAGTTTTCAGGATGTAACGACCGCTCCCAGTCTGCAGCATGTCAAGCGGAAGTCCCAACGCTGAACCAAAAGGTGCCAGCGCGAATCCGTCGGATTTCGCGTAAAGATCTATCGCCTCGCTTTTTGCATCAAAGGTCCCTGTCAGTTGAATAAAAGGTGATTTATCTTCGGATGTCCTTAGGGAAAACGCATTAGCAGTCCATTTGTCGTCTTTGAGGGACAACCGGATGGGTTCAGCATTTGTGAATGGGGTCTTCGGTTTCCCTCTTGGATTTCCGTAGTAAAGTTGGCTGGTGTCAATTTCGATATCGACATCATAAGGGTAAACCCGCTGTTTTTGACCATCAACTCGGGTTTCCTTAGCAAAAGTATCTGTAGACGAGTTGATGGTCAAAGATTCACCACTTTTATCCTCACCGGTCGGTGCGAGGGCTGCTACTGTTCCTTCTATTTCGGCGCGTCCATCGGCAGTCCCTGTGACCGCCTCAAGTGCAGGGTGCAAGATACGCAGAATCGGTGTAACCTCAAGTGCCTGACTCTTCACCTCGAATTTATAAGGGTTGTCAGGTGCCATGCTAACATGCCCCTGAATTTGACCGTTAAACCCGTTTCCTGTAAAGTCAAATTGATCCGATTCACCGGTGGTATTTTTCAGTTCTACGAGTTTGCCGTGTAAGACTGCATCACCGAGTGGAAACCTCTTAACGTGTCCACTGTCTTCAATGTCTAAGTAGGTTATATTTGCGAAGTCCAGTTTGACTTGAAAATCGACAGGTTCCGGCTTTTTGAGTGTGCCGACGACCGAGACATCAAATTGTCCATCAAAAGGGAAATTGGAAATTTGTGCAGCCTTAGAAAGTTCCTGAAAATTCACAGGTGCATCGCTTTCAAGCAACAAATCGTAATCGGCATTCGATGCTACTGAAACATTGAGCGTAACTTTCTGGCCGCGGGTGATTATCTCAAAGTTGGGAATTGCAATGTTGTAATCCTCAATTCGTAACGGAAGCGTTAGCGGATCCAAACGGATACCCCATGCCACGCCTTCGGTGACACTGAAATCAGCACTGCCATCAAGATTAAACAGCGTTCCATCTAATTTGAGTTCGCCTCTAATTTCACCGTCCACCGGATATTCCGTACCTAACAATACCCTTCGATAGTGTTGGACGTAAAGGGGGTCAGCGATGACACTGAACTGCGCAGGGAACTCGCCTTCAACATCCACAACGCCGGTAATTGTGGTCCGGCTCTCATACGCTGTCGCGAGGTCGTTTTTCGTGTTTTTGGTGAGCAAACCGTTTTCGATGAATACCTGTCCATCTTGATAGTCGAGGTTGCCTACCAAAACACCAATCGGGATGTCGTTGAAACTCGCGTTCGGGATTTTTATAGAACCCTTCAGCGTACCATCCGATGACCATTTCGCAGTGTATTCTCCGGTTCCGCCGAGATTCGCACTGTTGGCAATTTCCATCAGCTCGTCAAAGTTGATACCTAATATCCGAAGATCCAAAGAATCTTGTTCCGTTACCGGAAAGGGACCTGTGATGTTAATCTCAGTTTCATCAAGGTTTCCATCGACTTTCAATTCACCCGCATCAATCATGCAGCTTAGTGTTGAATCCTCAAGTGCTACTTCGTTGAGGGTGGTCTCTGTTATCTCTATTGTGCTATTGAGTTTGAAGGTTGAGAGGTTCGCACCGTTTCCGTTGAAGGTAGCAGTCCCTGAGAGGTGTCCGGTGCTGTCTGCGAGGTATCCAGGGAGTTGAACAAACATTGACAGCAGCGGTATGAGTTGCATATCTGTGGCATCCCACTGTCCCTCATAAACAAGCGGCTGCGCGATCAGTTGTTGAAGTTGCGTTATCACATCGCCTTCTAATCTGTTTTGGAGTCCGACGCTTCCTTTTCCGATCAAGGTGCCATCAGCGATCTGTGCACTGAGAGTTTTTAGTGTGAATGTGGGGGTGGGTTCAGAAGTGAAACCGGCATCAATTTTTAGGTCTGTCAGTACAATTTGTCTGTCCTTCTCCGCTTGTGCCATAGAAAACGTCGGCATTTCCACAGAGAGCGCACCACCTAAGGCGGAACCCGTGCCATTCACCGTCAGATTCCCTTTCACAATGCCTTCAAGTTCAGTGCCTTCACCGAAAAACTGCACCACATCTGCGACATCCAATTGCAGTAGATCAAGCGTAATTTCCCATGGCGTGCCCACTTCTCCATACGCAAAATTACCATCAATTTTTAAAGACGAGTTACCAAATTTCAGCAGGAGTTCATCTAATGTGCTATCAGTCACTGAGAGCAAGAAATCGCCTTCAAAATTGTCAATCTTCGTTGGAACTTCATTAAACGTAAGGCTGCCATCCTTAATACGCCATTCTCCCTCATGGTTCCACGTGTCGAGAGGTCCTGATACATCAACAGTAATTCCATCAATCCGAATGTCAAGATTCCGTTGTGTGTCAACGTAATCAATCGTCCCTTGACTGAATAGAATCTTTTCAACAGCAAAACTGAATTTTGAAGTGTTTTCACTAACTGGAGTTTCACGAAAGATATTGGACAGATTGAGACCGCCATCAGGATCATGTTTCACACGGATTTCCGGTTCAACTACGCTCAGTTCCTTAACCTCAAATTTTCGGGTTAACAGCCCCAGCAAATTGTATTTGAGTACGGCTCTCTTTGTGGAAATTACCGGTTCGCCTTCTTTGGATATTTTAACACCGCTGATGGTGACATTTCCTAAGATACTGCCTTTGATGTTACCAATATCTGCCGTGTAGCCCTTCGTTATCCGACTTTCCAGTTCAGTCTCAAGCCGTTTTTCAATCCAATTCAGGAAAGCGTCTGTGCGGATAAACAAAAAAGCCCCGCATAGTGCAAGGATAATGAATATTCCGAGGATAATGGAGATTTTCTGGATTCTTTTTAGCATCTTCGTTTTCCTAATGGCTATCAGCCATCAGCCGTCAGCAAAGAACATCTGATTTATTCAGAACTCTCTCGCTAAACGCTGATAGCCGACAGCTATTGCGCCGAGCTTAGTTTTCAAAAAATTCGTGAGCATCCGCTACCACTTCAGCAGTCGTTTGCTGGGGCTGAACGTCCTTTCCGAGCGCACTCTCTTGCGCATTTAGATCACTCGTGAGCCAAAGCAGATACTCAATATTTCCGATGTCTTTGTGGATTGGTGAATACGTCAACCCCTTCACCGTAGCCCCGAGTTTCTCCGTAACGAAAATACTGAGATTCTCTATTGTCTCAATATGTACCTGTTTATCAGAAACAATCCCGCCCTTTTTCACGTATGCTTTTCCGGCTTCAAACTGCGGCTTAAGCAGTGCAATAATATCATAATGGCTATCGGAGACCATCGGCTGTCGGCTGTCAGTTAAGAGGTTGTCTGTTAAACCAGAGTCCTCTTGCTGACGGCTGATGGAAACTGACGGCTGACGGCTATTTTGCTGTGTCAGAATTTTGATAACACTCGGTAGTACTGTCCGCAGAGAAATAAAAGAGACATCAATCACAGCAATAGAGATAAAATCATCGCTATCCTTCAGTGCCGCCGTCTTTAAAAGTGTTGGGGTTAAATGTCGGATATTCGTTTTCTCGATCGCCTGAACCTGTGGATGTGTCCGGAGTTTCCACGCGAGTTGCCCGTAACCGACATCAACGGCATAGACGAATTTTGCGCCGTGCTGGAGGAGGCAGTCTGTGAATCCACCTGTTGACGCACCTACGTCAAGCGCAACCCGATCTTGCACATCTACATCAAAGATAGATAACGCCTTCTCCAACTTGAATCCACCGCGACTTACATATCTTTGTGGCTCCTGAACAACGACCTTCGCATCGGGGGGAACACGCTGCCCGGGCTTAATTCTGGTGTCTCCGTTAACGGTTACAGCACCTGCAAGGATAAGCCGTTTCGCCTGCTCTCGGCTCTCCGCTAAGCCGTGCTCTACCAGAAAGATGTCTATCCGTTGCATTTTTTTTGTCCAAGCGACAGAAGCGGTCTCCCGCGCTTACTGTAGCATTTTCTGTGCAGCGCGAACCACAGCGTCGGCATCGCACTGGTACAGCGCGTAAAGGTGCTGGACATCACCGTGCTCAATAAATTCGTCCGGGATACCGAGATTTGTAACTTGCACGTTTGCGATACCCTCTGCGGCGAGTGCTTCCAAGACAGCACTGCCGAAACCGCCCATTATCACACCGTCTTCAATCGTAATTACCTTGCCGATACGTTCTGCAAGCGGCAGAATCGTTGCAGTATCTAACGGTTTTACAAATCTCGCGTTGACAACCGCCATTGAAATTCCGATATCAGCCAATGTTTGCGCGGCTTCAAGTGCAGGATAAACCCGGTTACCAATCGCGATGACAAGCACATCTTCACCCTCTCTGACGATCTCACTTTCACCGATAAGCAGCGCCTGTGGTTCCGCTGCGATCTTTACACCGACCCCAGTCCCTCTCGGATAGCGGAACGCAATGGGTCCATCTTCATAGACAAGCGCGGTTTTTACCATAGATTGTAATTCGTTCTCATCTTTCGGTGCCATCACGACCATGTTGGGAATAGAACGCAGGTACGCGAAATCAAAAACACCGTGATGCGTCGGACCGTCAGCACCGACAAGCCCGCTCCTATCC
>JAKZUG010000622.1:0-2872 GCA_047516705.1 Candidatus Poribacteria bacterium
AAGTGCACTTGTCGGTTCATCGAAAAGCATAATCTTGGGTTCCATCGCCAATGCTCTTGCGATTGCAACGCGCTGTTGTTGTCCACCCGAAATTTCTGCAGGGTACTTGTACGCCTGATCTGCAATATTCACCCGTTCTAACAGTGCCAGAGCCTCCGCTTCCGCCTCACTTTTCGACATCTTCCTAACACGGATCGGACCTAAGGTTATATTTTCCAGATTCGTCAGATGCGGAAACAGGTTGAACTGTTGGAACACCATGCCGACTTCTTGACGGATAAGATTGATATTACGGAGATCATTGGTGAGTTCCACCCCATCAACGATGATGGTGCCACGTTGATGTTCCTCCAGACGGTTCAGCGTCCGAATGAACGTTGATTTACCTGATCCGGAAGGTCCGCATATTACTGCTCTTTCACCTTTTTGGAACGAGGTCGTAATCCCTTTGAGGACATGGAAATCGTCAAACCATTTATGTACATCCTCGCACATAATAATCGGATCGTTTGGGGCGTTTTCGTATTCTGCCATTTTTTTGGATTCCTTCCGAGATATTTCCAAGTTGGTGCAGATTGAACCTACAAAACTCGAGGGTATTGTCCAGATAATGGTTTGGTTTCCTTGTTCGTTTTAGAAGAAACCCCCTAAATCCCCCTTATCAGGGGGACTTTGCGTATATCCCTACCATTAGTTAGGCAACACCGTCAAAAACTCTTAATAGTTTAATCCATACATTTTGAAACAATTCATTTAAAATTCAAAAAATTTATATTTTCACTTTTAACAGCAATTTTCCGAGGCGTGCACGCTGTTTTCCTTACACCACTTCTGGCTGAAACGGCTCTAATGACAGTGAAGGCTGCCCGGTTGTCAGCAGTTCAGCAATGAGTTGCCCTGTGATTGGTGCGAGAAGAATGCCATTTTTGAAATGTCCCGATGCCAAGACGACGTTGTCATATCCGGGCAGATAACCGAGTAGTGGGCCTTTTTTGGCATAAGGACGTAAACCTGCCCACGTTTGCACGAAAGTGCTATCTGCGAGTTGAGGCGCGATGGCAATCCCCGCGTCAATCATCTGTTTTGCTCCGTCCACCGTAGCAGTTTTGTCATAACCGACAAATTCCACCGTCGCCCCGAGTAGAATTTTGCCATCCGCCCTCGGTACGATATAGATGCCGAGTCCATCAACAACATGCTGGAAGAGTGGTGGCATTGCTTCAACGAGGACGATCTGTCCCTTTGCGGGTTCAACCTGTATTGGCACATCAAGTTGCGCCATCAATGTACCCGCCCAGCACCCGGCGGCAATCACGAAGGAATCCGCGTACAAGGTTTCACCGTTCACAACGACACCGATGACGCGTTTATTTTCTCGGATAAAATTAGTAACAGGGTTGCCGAATAGGAACTGTGCGCCGAGTTTTGCAGCCCCCTTCGCGAGTGCTGTCACCATCTTTGGGTTGCGTACTTGTGCATCCTCAGGAAACAGTACTGCCCCAGCGATAGATTTTGAGAGTGCTGGCTCTAAGCGCAATGCTTGTTCGGGTGTTAAGACTTCCGCTGAAAAGCCGCGTTTCACGCGTCGGTCTGCGAGTCCAATTAACCCTGCTGCTTCGGCTTGGTTGAAAAATACCGACAGTGTACCAGACTGAATAAACTCGATATCTATCTGGGTTTCTGTCCGAAGTTCTTCCGCTAACGCCGGATAGAGTGCAAGACTCGCACGACACAGCGTTGGATACGGCTCATGCGTTGAGGCGTGTGAGGTTAAAATCCCTGCGCCTGCCCAAGAGGCTTCTGTACCGACGGTAGGTGCTTTGTCAATCAGCAGCGGTTTTAGGTCTCGCTTGGCAAGATTGTAAGCGATGGCACACCCGATAATACCGCCGCCGATAATGATGACATCTGCGTGATCTCGATTCAAGGTTTCCTCCATTTTATCAGGCTACACTTTAGAAATAGTTTAGCATACGAATCAGGGGCTTGTCAAACTTGTGTTACGGCACACGGCGTGTGCCTACTACTATGCCAACTGCCTTGATGTCGTCTGAATCACGGATTGTCGCGGATTACGCCGATCACGCGGATTTATCTTTAGTCTCTCCGTAGCGGTAGTATTCGTATAGAAACTCTGGCTATACACATCTTCGGATGCACTTTATAGATTCAGGACTTACGCAAATTTAGCACATTGGACGATATTTTTTGATTTTTAACCCCCTAAATCCCCTTATCAGGGGGACTTACGAAGCAACTGCGTAAGTCCTAAGATTGTCAGTTGAAATTTCAGTGGGTTTCGTGTATAATTTTAGATACAGAAATAGTGAAAGTGAACTATTTTTAAACTCGGGATGCAGGAAAGATGGCATGGACAGAGGCCTCACCTCATAAGAAAGGTTTAATTAAATGATCCTTGGAAAAGTTACTGGGACAATCGTCGCGACGCAGAAAGATGAAAAACTCATCGGAAGCAAACTGATGGTTGTCCAAGATGTGGATCTGAATGGAGAAGTTGACCGGAAATATACAGTCGCTGTGGATGCGGTTGGCGCGGGTATCGGCGAGATTGTCCTCGTTGCGACCGGTAGTTCCGCGCGGCAAACCCAGGCCACATCGAACAAACCTGTTGATGCCGTGATCATGGCGATTGTGGATACCGTAGAAGTCGCAGGGAAAGTCCGGTATCATAAGTAGAAAACCGAACGCGCACCTATAAGGGAATAAGATAATGGAACGGAAACGCGTCCGCGCTGAAACGCTCCGCCAGCGTGACGGACTCGCACCTGAAATCCGTGCTGTGTTCAGCCGTCAGATTACCGATTCGGTCATGCGTTGGATACAAAGCGAAGGTTTCGATGCCGTAATGCTC
>JAKZUG010000623.1:0-18550 GCA_047516705.1 Candidatus Poribacteria bacterium
CGCTACGCTAAAATAGGTCTTCAAGATAAGCCTCCGAGGTTATTTGTTGGGTCTACGGAATATCTGCTGTGATAAAGACAGCGTTCAGAACATCCCGTTCTTGCTGTCCGGAAGGCTTGTTGATAACGGCATCGTTGACGACAAAGGTGCTGGAGGAACCGCCATCAAGATTAATCGCTTCCGTTGCGCCGAGTTCAATGAGAATGTTGGCGAGCTCGTAGAGGGTTAGACCGGTGCTATACTGTGGTTGCCGACCATCTGCGACTACCAAAAAGAGTGTATCTGCATTATAACCGAGGGCAGTTCGGGGTTCATGGCTGAGGTTTAGTACGGGGGCACGTTTGCCCGGGGTATGTCGTTTTTCGGCACTGTGCATCTCCGCGAGTGTCTCATTTATCTTTCCATTTTTCAAGAGCCGGAGCCGTCCACCTATAGCATGACGGACTTGATTCCATTCCGGTGGTGAGAGTGAGAGCGTGAGCGTGCCGTTTGCTCCGGTATTAAACTGGAAAGTGCTTTGGTCTTTTAGCCTTGCATTAATCCAGAGGACTGCTCCATCGCTCGGAATTAGGCTGTTTCCATCGCGTGAAACGCCTTCTACACGGTAGGGGTGTTCGTAGTTTGGGGTCAAAGGGAGTGCGAGTCCGCCGATGATAATTTCTCTACCGCGGCGGCGGTTGGTGTGCGTTGATTCGCCGAGGCGTGGCGTGTAAAGCGTTACCTGACAGCCATCGAGTCTACGCTGATTGATACATCCAAGTGGCAGCGTCTGTGTACCTATTTGGACGTTGGCTTTCATTTTCACAGGAGAACTTAAGAACTCGCCGGATTCAGTTACGCCGAAACATGCCTCGGTATCAGTGGGCTGTGTAATTAACTCACCGTCTTGGATATGCAGGTTCTCTAACACGCCACCGTAGCCGCGCATATCACCGAGTACCCCGAAACCGCCGTTGACTGCCACGAGCACGCGCCGGTCACCGCGCTGGTTACGGCGGTTCGCCATAGAACGTACGGTTTCTTTGCCGAGGACTTGCGTGTTTGCGAGTGCTACCTCAAAGTGCAGTGTTGGCTCATGTCGAGACATCTCAGCGACGTAAAGGGCAGATGTTTCGACATCCCAATTGTAACGATAGAGCTCGATACCGGGGGCTAAGTCTGGAAATAACACCTCTTTGCTGCCATTGGCGTGTGTGAGGGTAGTTATCATCAAGAGGAGACAGATGATGGTAGAGAATCTATGCATTACTACGAAAAATTTCAACTGCAAAATAGTTAATCGGTTGTTCAATGGGTGGGTGCAGCTTCTTAACGATGAGGTGTACCTCTTCGACTGCGAATTGGGCTAAAATCACCGTTGCGATTTTTTCAGCGAGTGCCTCGATGAGTTGGAAGGACTGCTGTGTGCCGATCTCAACGATGAGTTTGACGACTTCGGCATAGTCGATTGTGTCCGTGAGTGCGTCGGTGGTGCCGGGGTTTGTAAGGTTACAACCCAAGGTTGCATCAATTTCGTAATGGCCACCAACGTGACGCTCCGCTTCGGGAACACCGTGATGGCCGTGGAATCGGATGCCTTTGAGGATGAGTTTATCCATTATTTTAGCGCGGCTTACAAGCTAAAACGTGCTGTTAACCTTATTCTTCGGCAATTTCCCCGACGGTATAACCGGGGTCGGTGAGGTCTTTGACCTGTTTGCCGTGTCTCCCTCCAGTGTAATCAATGGCACGGATTTTCCAATCACTGCCGTCCTTTTTGAGTGCGGAAATCAAATTTCCCTGCGTATTGCCCCATTTATATTCGCCCCGCAAGGAGGCTTCTTTGCCTCGGCTATCAATAGCAATGTAGGTGATGTCAACTGCCATGTCCCCACCGACCAGCCGGAAAATCCCCTCCCATGCCGCTGTTACAGCTTTCCAGCCATCGTTTCTCTCAAAAGTGCCAGCCCAGAATGTCCATGCGGTAAAAACGTCTTTTGCCTCGCTTTTGAGCCAAACGTTCCCCAGCACCTCAACTTCCTTGTCGCCGTGAGCGGTAGCGTATATCGCATAAAGGTCACGAATAGCTTGCTCTTGAGCAGCAAAGTCAATAGCCTCTCTTTCTACAGTTAATGTTGGTTCCGCTGGCTGGGATGATGTCGGTGTCTGCGCTTCCGCTGGTTCCGAATCATCGTCTCCCCCGCAGGCGATCATGCCGGTAGCAAGCAGCATGATGATGAAATAACAAATCGCTTTCGGTTTCACAGTTTACCTCCTGCGTTAAGTCCAAAATAGGTGGATCAGATTCACACGCTCTCTCTATTATATCAGAATCTTGAATAAAAATCAACATAATTTTGAATTTTGTCGAAGGGTTCATAGTAAAGCCGACAATTAACGGTACAATGCGAACAGGTGCGGGTTGTTTTATAACCGATTTTGTGCTATACTTTTTGGTGTAATTTACATGCTGTTATCCCTAAACCTCTGTTGAAAAGGAAAACTTTGATGAACGTTACAGTCAAATACTTTGCCGTATGTCACGAAATGCTGGATAGATCTGAAGAAGAGATGGACCTTCCGAAAGGTGCTACCGTCGAAACGATCTTAAAACGGCTCGAGGAAGAATGGCCCGAAATTGCTGAGTTTTATGAAGTGATGCAAATGTCTGTCAATTGGGAATACGCCACGGAAAATACCGAACTCGCAGAGGGAGATGAGGTGGCACTGATTCCACCTGTAACGGGAGGAAGCGATGTTTAAAATAACCACAGAAGTCATCACTGGTGCGGAAGTGCGCGAAGCAGTGGAGGGAGCGGATGCTGGTGCGGTGGTGTTGTTCTTTGGTACTGTCCGTAATAACACCGATGGCAGAGCGGTAAAATGCCTTGAATATGAGGCATATCCGCCGATGGCAGAGAAGAAGATGGCGGAAATTGCGCAGGAGATCTCGGAGAAATGGGGGATTGACCGCGTTGCGATGGTTCACCGCGTCGGGAAGTTAGAGATTGGCGAGGTGAGTGTGGCGGTAGCAGTCGCGTCACCGCATCGCAAAGACGGCTTTGAAGCCTGCAAATATGTGATGGACCGCCTCAAGCAGATTGTACCTATCTGGAAACGCGAAGTATGGGCAGACGGTGAAGCGGAATGGGTGAAACCGGATGCGGTTTTTTTCGATGCGCCTAAGCCACACAAAATCGCTCCACAAACTGACTAAAGATTGAGACTGCTTGCGGGAACTGATCCAACATCATCCACTCATCTACGGTATGTGCCTGTAGAATGCTCCCCGGTCCGATGATAACGGTCTCCATGTATTGTGCAAAGACAGCTGCATCGGTGCTATAGGCAACGGTTGTAGGTTCTGTTTCTCCGGTAATTTCAAGTGCTGCTTGGATGATCTCGGCATCAGGGGGTGTACGCACTGGTGGCGCGTCAATATAGAGATCAAATACCAACCCATGCCTTTCAGCCGAATCGCGAGCGCGATCTATCCATACCTGTGAATCATCACCAGGCATTGGACGGTAATTAATACTGCAGACGCTCAGTGGAGAGGTGATGTTTGCAGCACACTCGCCATCACTGATAGTGATGTTCCAATCCGTAAAAGGTGGTGTGAATTCGTCGTTGAAGTACCGGGTATCGTTTGTCAATTCGTGATAAATATCTCGCATCTCTGCGAGAAAGGGAATCAGCTTAAGGTTCGCGTTGTCCCCTTCGCCTGTGCTACTATGTGCAGCGTGCCCGTGTGCCGTGACGGTAAATCGGACAGCCCCTTTGTGGGCATACACGGCGTGCAGCTCCGTTGGTTCACCGACTACGCCGTATTGTGGAAAGCCGTGCCTCTTAAACATCTTGGATTTTTCAGCAACAGCACTTGCCCCGAAGTATCCTACCTCTTCATCAGCCGTAATGACAACATAGAGTGGTGCCGCCAGTTTTGATGCTGCATAGCGCGATGCGACCTCAATCATACAAGCGACGCTGCCTTTCATATCGCAACTGCCCCTACCGTACATCTTTCCATCGGCAATCCGTGCATCAAACGGATCCATCGACCAACCGATAGCAGGAACAGTATCTATGTGTCCGAGGAGTGCCAGTCCACGTTCACCTGTATCAGGACCTTTGCGTCCGATGAGATTTACCTTCAGCACCCCCGCTGGATCTCTGTATTCAACCCGTTCCACCTCACAACCAATGGCTTCCAAGGTTTCAGTAAGAAAATCCATGACTTCAACGTTGCTGAGCGGACTTACCGTATTATACCCGATGAGGGTTTTGGTCAATTCTTTTGCATTCATAGTCAGGAATTTTACAAAAAATGTGGAAGTTTGTCAACAAATTTTTTATTTTTTAGAGGAATGGTTGTTAGTTATCAGTACTCAGTTAAAGAGAAGTATGATTAACCAGAGCACCTCTTAACTGATAACTGATAGCTGATAACTGAGTACTAAATATAGTTGTCAGCAAAGAAAGTTTCACAAAGTAGTCGGATAGCAATGTGTTGCGAGCGGAGATTATTTCTACAGTTGGTATTCATAGGCAGCGACAGCAACCGCCACAATCGCCGCTGTTTCGGTTCGTAAGATGTTTGTGCCGAGTGTCACAGGAATGCATCCACTTTCGATCGCGGTAGTGACTTCTCGATCAGAGAAACCACCTTCTGGTCCAACAAAAAGTGCAATAGATGTCGGTTGCGAAACCTCGCGTAAAACCGTCTTGATCTGCTGTGGACACGATTCCTGTTCAAGATGTGGATTGAGAATTAGACAGAGTGAAAATTTGTCAAGTTGCGTGAGAGATGCCTCAAATGTCTGTGGACCCGATAACTCAGGTAGCCACGCGCGTTTACACTGCTTTGTGGCAGAGATAACAACACGGTGCCATCGTTCATACCGATTTTGGCTCGGCTTTTGTAGAGCGTACTCTGAGTGTATCGGCACAATATGTGTGACACCGATTTCGGTTGTCTTCTGGAGAATCAACTCCATTTTATCATTTTTGGGAAGCCCTTGGCAGAGCGTAAGCGAAGGCGGTACTCTTGCGTGAAATTCATGGGTGAGAATCCGGGCTTCACTTGATACCCGATTTGCGCCTGTATCAAGTACCTCTGCGGTATAGACATTGCCCTGCCCATCAATAATTCGGATGGTTGCACCGGGTGTTTTACGGAGGACATTGCGGAGATGGTGTTGCTCCGAACCGGTAATTGTAGCAGTATTCGTGTGGATATGAGGAGGAGGGACATAGAAAGTGTGCATCTTCCAAGCGACACCTTAGATTCCGCCTGTGCGAAGCTTTTCAATGATCACCGCAGGCTGCTGATTGCGAAAGATAGCGGTGCCTGCGACGAGAATCGTTGCCCCTTGACGAATTGCGAAGGGCGCGATTTCCGTGGTTACACCACCATCAACAGAGATGTCAAGTGTCCGCCCTGATTTTAGGATTATTTGCTGCAATTCTGCTATTTTCCCGAGTGTATCGCGTTGAAAGGCTTGCCCTCCAAATCCGGGTTCAACGCTCATAGGTAAAACCAAATCAATGTCTGAAAGATACGGAGTGACTGCAGAGGTCGGCGTTTTCGGTGAAAACGCTAAACCGGTTTTAAGCCCGTGCCCTTTAATCGCTGAAATCACTTCCTTAGGTTTATCAGCACTTTCGATATGAAATGTAATGAGATCTGCGCCAGCTGTAGCAAGTGCGTTGATATACCGGAGTGGGTGCATCACCATAATGTGGACATCAAACGGAAGTTGGGTTATTTGACGAACAGCGGCAATGAATGGTGGACTGATACCAAAGTTTGGTACAAACTCTCCGTCCATTATATCAAAATGAAGCATATCCGCGCCAGCATCAACTACGCGTTTGACCTCTTCACCAAGGCGGCTGAAGTCCGCAGCGAGCAATGAGGGAGCAATCTTAGGCGTATGAATTTGTATGTTCCTCCGGTTTTATCTTATTTATAAACCGTTTCAGGTAGTTTTTCGCCATTTTCATAGACGATCACCCGCGTTTTTCCGAAGACTCGAACCCCTTTTCGTTCAAGGTCAATCAATTCACCCGGTGCGTAACGTTGATCAATTACAACACGTTCGCCTGAATCATCAATGATAATAATCCTGACGTGGTGCGACAGAGTTCCCTCTTCGCTGACAGAATGCTCGAAAGGTAGCAATCTACCGATGTTTTCAGGTGATTCTTGCCCGCTAATTTCGAGGAGGATCAGATCTCCGGTTCTTACTATCACACCGCCTGCGGGTTTGTGAGCAATAATTGTGCCTTCAAGGATTTTTGGGTGCGAACTATATTCGGTCTCAACATTTAGTCCGGCTGCCTCTAAGGCAACAAGTACATCAGTAGCGGGTTGACCTTGGAAATTCGGGAGTTGAAAGGATTGTGGTGTGGGACCTAGGCTCACCAAGAGGTTAATAGAACTTCCGCGCCGTTGACCACCGCCCTCTGGCGGGGTTTGCGCGATGACAGTATCTTGTAGGTAAGTTTCAGAATGGACTTCCGCGACCCGATTTCGACGAAAGCCTGCAGTTGTCAACGTTTCAAAAGCGGCATCCTTTGATTTACCGATGACAGAGGGGACAGGTGCCAACTCTGCACCTATGCTGACCGTGATTGTAACAGGTTGATAGGACTTGATTCTAAAGTTCGCTACCGGATCTTGGGCGACGATTTCGCCTTTTGGTGCATTACTACTCGCCTCTCGAATCTCTTTCGCGGGCCGAAGACCTTCCTTATCAAGGATACGGACAGCTTCGTAGTAGGTCTTGCCAATAATGTTTGGCACCAGAACTTCTTCTGTCCGAACCCATTTCGGAATAACCACGAAAATGATTAGCACACCGATTATACCGAGTAGAATTAAGAGGTAGAGTGAAAACTTGACGACGGCAAATAGGGTATTATTAAGGCTATTCATAGTTATATTGCTGTCAAAAGTTGTTCGCCTGTTTGTAATTGGTAGCCGTTGATAAAATCGGACGCTTCCATAACTTTCTTGGTCGCGAGCTGAATTTTCAGTAGTTGGAGCATCCCGTCTGCTGTCGCAACGAGCAGTTTTCGTTTTTCAACTATTTTGAGCGTCCCTGAAGGAACAGCGAGTGTTTGCGAAAGTGGTTGGCAGCTGAGAATCTTCAATCGGAGATTGTTCCGAAAGAAGGTATACGCGCCGGGCCAGATCGCGGTGCCTCTGACGAGATTATGAATCGTTGTCGCGGGTTGATTCCAGTCAATGTGTCCGATCTCCTTTGTCAGACGTGGTGCGTGCGTTGCTTCGGCGTTGTTCTGAGGTGTCGCCGGTGGCGGTGCCCCTTCTGGCATCTCGGACAAGAGTCGGACGAGTTGGTTTGCACCAAGTTGGGCTAACTGTTCGGCCAATGTGAAAGCGTTATCCTCATTTCGGATCGGGATACAGCTTGTAGAAATAATATCGCCTGTATCCTCACCGGCATCCAATAACATAAGCGTCACGCCCGTTTCGGTTTCGCCGTTAATTAATGCCCATTGAATAGGTGCTGCACCTCGGTACTTCGGGAGCAGTGAGGGGTGCAAATTGATCGTCCCGCACGGTGGAATATCCAGAACGGTCTGCGGCAGCAGTTGACCGAATGCGGCAACGACAATTACGTCTGGTGCGAGACGTTCAAGGACGCGCATGAAATCCGGTTTTCTCACCTTCTCAGGTTGGTAAACCGGTAAATTGTGTTCTGTTGCGACGATTTTAACAGGTGGTGGATTGAGACGTTTCCCGCGCCCACTTGGGCGGTCGGGTTGTGTGACAACGCCAATGAGTTTAAATTTGTGGGTGATCAGTTCTCTGAGTGCTGGAACAGCAAACTCACTGGTCCCCATAAAAAGAATACGCATTTTAAATCAATAACTCAGAAACGAACCTGAACAAGAGGTATCGCAAAACCGATGGCAGGATCATTTGCCCATCTATTCAGTCTGTTGTTTACTGCGTCTTGTTGAGAAATATTTCTATATCTTGCTATATGTGGATCCGTTTTGGACAGACGAGCGATAGTCCCTTCAACAGGATCTTCTTCTTCAATCGGTGGCACTTCGGGTTCTGGCACACGTGGTGCCGATCGATCAACATTGCGAGTATGTAACCAATCCCACACGCCGATGAAGAGAGACAACGAAACGGCACCGATCCCAACGATACGATAGTCTCTCGGTGTCAATTCCGGTGCGAATATATTCTCACGATACATTTTTATCCCTCTAGCGACGATATAACTGTGAATAGCGGTGAATGGTAGGGAGCTCAACGTGACAATCTCAAACCGACGCAATGCGGTTTCACTGTAGTTGGCTGGGTCTTCCTGTGCCGGAGGTTCCGCCTGAAACTGTGCTTTTGCGTGCGGTTGTATAAAAAAAAGAAACGCTACGCTAATTAGAAATAATTGGGTGCCAAACTTATACATGGATTACCTCCTTGGATAAAGGACAGCGTTGAGTTCTCATATTAAACCACCAATTTGTGGACTTATAAAGCGCGGTAACAAGTCAAGTCTGCTGGTTTTGATTACGGTTTCGGAACAGGTAAACAATCAGCATGCCTGCGCCGATACAGACAGAAATATCAGCAATGTTAAAGGTGGGCCAAAAGAGACCTTCGCTGGCTATACCGAACTGAAGAAAATCAATAACCTCACCCAAATAGAGTCGGTCAATAAAATTCCCAACAGCACCACCGAGTAAAAAACCCAACGAGACCTGCATCCAACGGCTCTCCCTGAATCGGAGGTAATAGGTGAAAATGAAAACCAAAGCGACAATAGTAATGAGAATAAGCAAAAACCTATGCCCGGCGAATACCCCGAAAGCCGCCCCAGTATTCCTATCGTGCCGAAGGTTGAAAAACCCGTGGATAATCGGAATAACCTCTGTCACCTGAGTGATATGATTCTGCACCAACCACTTAGTGCCCCAATCAAGTATCAACACCGGGACAGCTACGTAAATCAAAAACATAACATTTTGCCATGCGTTTTTCTTAGGATTTTGCATCGTATGCCCTCTTGACATCCTCCCATTCCGCTTTTGCCTCGTCTTTTTTCAGATCGGAAGGCTGCAAACTTTGTCCAATCAGAGACGAGCGCGAGTGCCAGTTTCCTTGAAAAATACTATGGTCACTGGCTATGCCCTCTATAGAAATGAGCCGATAGAAATGTTCGGCTAAAAAAGGAGTCAAGGGTGCGAATCGTTGCAGGAGTACAGTAGTTATCTCTGAAAGTGTACTTTGTGCTGCATGTAGGGTTGTAGTAGGACGAGATTCCATTGCGTGGTTATAAAAGCGAAGGTCGTCCTGACAGAAATTAGTTAACAGTGCCCACATTTCGTGGAAGTTTCCAGCTTGGTAAGCGTGTTGCACCTCCTGCAAAAGTTGCGCAGTAAGGGTTATTGCCAGCGAATCAACAGGAAGCGTTTTGTCGGCAGTAGTGGTTCCTGATCCTTCTACCCCGGGGACTTCAAGATTCGTATGCACAGGTGCACAGGCGACACCGGTCTCAATTTCGTGACCGTTGGCGGCGGTAAAATGCTGCTCATCTTTATAGGCTTCCGCAGCTGTATCCTTCTGTTCTGTTTCGCTTGCTTTTTGGGAATCAAGTAGAAATGGGTGGAGATGAGCACTTATATCATTCAACAGTGCCTGCAGCTGCTGATATTGTCCGAGGTAAACCTCTGCGAGTGTCTCAAGTTGTTTGTAGCTCATCTGTTTTGCTTCAATATTGGGGGCCATTGCGACGAGACGGACCACGTCAGCTGGATATTTGCTAAGAAATGCATCTTCAATCTGAATTTTACCGTCAATTTCCGGTAGTGTCTTAAACTTTAGTTGCTTAAAGGGTTGACTTTCTTTAATTGGACGACTCCTGCTAAGGGCAGCGGAAATGACGCTAATTTCAGCTAACCATTTTGTCCATTGAGAATCGCCAACACTGGTTTGTGGTACAAACATGACACTGGTGTGGCCACCAAGTGGTTTCTTGAAGTCAGAGTTGTCAATGATTTGAAGCAGATTGGCAAAATAACTATCAATGAGGGTCGCCTCTTTGTGAAAATCGCTTGAATTACAGTTTAAACAGCGGGTATCCGTGGGCAAAAGTTCTTCAATGCTTAATCCGAACCAAAATTCAAAGCTGCGCTGGATAGAATTACGGATTGCATTGAGCGCATTTTTATCGGTGAGAGGTTCATCACATTGGTCGCAGAGCAGGATTGGCAGTGGCATACCCCACTGGCGTTGCGTCGAAACTTGCAATTCTCCGAAATTAAGGACGATATCCCGTACCTCGCTAATATGTTTATGCTGGGTATCGCCATAATTATCCCAATATTCCTGAGCACTGATAAGTTGATTGGTAGCGTAGTTTTTGGAAATGGAGAATACCCATTTTGAACATGGTCGGAAAACGGCTAATTCCTTACAGCGAGGGCAGTGGGGTTCGTGTATCTCGTCGTTATGCGTTTTTAGGAGGTACCCGTACTTTTCTAATTGCGGGACAATAAATTTTTCTGCATCAAACAGGTATAAACCACACAATTGCCCGGCTTCTTCAGTGAACCTTCCGGTTTCATCGAAAATAGGTGCCGCATTTATATTTAAGGCTTGTGCGATATCGTAACTGGATTGATGATGCGCCGGGTTTAGAGGTATAACGCCGGATTTTAAGAAAGACGTTGATTCGTCAGGAGTTTCTGCAATCAGCGTTTCAGGGATGCGCGTAATCTTCAACTCCTTCGATGGAAAGAGCGGATGCGCCACAGTGTATTGCGCGAGTTCAGCCGCTTTGATTTCCTTAATAGGTTTCGGTTCAGGCTGCCCGTTTGTAAGATGTTTACAAAAATATTCAAACTGTGGCTCTGCAAAAAGGAGATATTCCTCTCCATGCTTAGTGAGCAGATAGGTAGTATCCTCAGTAATCCCGATTTCAACGGTACCGGCTATCTCCCAGAGATGTAACATTCGGATGCAAAAAGAGACATGAATGCCAAATTCCTCCAATCCGTAATTGAAAGGAAACTTCACGTAACCGTTCAAGGCGTGTGTAGATTCTTGCAGGAGATTCGCTTCATTGATCGGGGTTGTGCACTTGGGACACCATGGACTCAGTTGTGGTAGGTCGTGCAGGTAATCGGAATCCCGTAGTCGGCTTATGAGAGCGATGAGCCTTGCTTCCTGCCGTGATTCAACGGTTTTCTGCGAAGCATCCCAATCCGCGAAGATACCGAGTTGATAGAACTTCTGTTTTTGGACCTCTAACTCCTGCTTGTGTCGTGCGCGACATCGCTTGCGAAGGACGGATAGTTTGATCGGAGATTTAGATTTCGGAGATTTAGATTTTGCCTCTGCGATAATGCTCTCCTCAATCCAAAGCGGATAGGTTTCCCATGTGGGTACGTATGTAACTTGATGTCCCTGCATCAACGATGCTTTGAGGAAGACATCTTGGCAGATTTTTCTACAAAGTGTGTCAAGTGTGAGCGCATGAAAAGAAGTAGGAGTTTCCCTCAGGACGTAAGTTTCAACTTGAGAGGTGTGGTGGGGCTGCGCCGGACTTACATTCGGGGCGGTGCGCGCTACAGTATTCGCTTTTTTGTTCGCGAGGGGGAAAACATTGGCGTTTGCCCAAACATCCAGGATAGCTTTTTCGCTGGGGCTGTCTGCCAACGGGAACTTCTCTTGTGGTTTCGTGGTTTTACCCCGTTTACGCGCCGTGTTTTTTGCAGGGGAACTTCGTTTTTTCATGTTTTTGTATTGTTGTCTTTGAACCACTTGTCATTTAGATGAGGTTATGCTTTTCGTGCAAGTCGACTCTCAGTTTTACCGGATTCAGTGGGTCGGCATATCCGCTCATTTATCACCGGAGCATCCGCGTCAGAATCTGTAACAGAATAATCAGTATAAAAGGTGAAATATCAATACCAAAGTTCCGAGACACTGGTTCAAGCGCGTTACGAATCGGTCTTAAAACTGGATTGACGATGCGACTTGTCCACCAATAGATTTGCTTGACAACTGTATTTTTCGTACCAAAAACGAACCAAGAAAGCAGGGCATTTGCAAAAACCACTATTGAGTAAAGGTCAAGCAGTTGAGCGATAAACCGAGCGAGGCTGTGTATAGGCATAGTTTCTATTGTTATGCGCCCCAATTATATTAGGCGTTGCCGAGTTCTTTTGCCCGTTCCGTTGCAGCAAGAATGGCTTCTGTGAGCGTTGCTCGTAAGCCGCCGCATTCTAACGCGTGAAGTCCGGCGGCGGTTGTTCCACCAGGTGTCGTAACACGATTCTTGAGTACCGCTGGATGCTCTTGCGTTTCGGCTAACATAGTAGCCGCACCTAACACGGTATGGGTTGCGAGTTTCTGGGCATCTGCCCGAGATATACCGACATGTACCGCTGCATCAGCGAGTGCTTCCACGAAGAGTGCGACATAAGCTGGTCCGCTGCCACTCACTCCTGTAACAGCATCAAGATGACGTTCATCCATAATTAGAGAGGTACCGCAGGCGTTGAAAATTTCCTGTGCGATTTCAAGATGTGTCTCATTTGCTACAGTACCAGCTGTTAGTACTGATATTGCAGCCCCCACTGCTGCCGAGATGTTTGGCATCACCCGAACAATCGGTGGTGCAGTGTCAAAATAAGATTCAAGTGTTGTGGTCGTAACACCCGCTGCAATGCTTATGAGCCATTGTGGTGCTGATAAATTATGCGCAACCTGTGGTAGAATGTTGGGGACAGCCGCTGGTGGCACTGCACAGAAGATAGCATCTGCTTTTTCTACCAAGCCAGCAATATCACCTGCATCGTTGGTGCCTTTTTCATCACAGAGCTGCTTTACGAGGAGGCTATCAAGGTCGGTGACCCAAATCTGTTTTGCGGGGAACACCACGTCAGCAATACTTCGAACGACAATGCCGCCCATTTTTCCAACGCCTATTACACCTAATCGAAGGTCTTCTACCACTTTTTTCTCCTGACGGCACTGATGCTGGATGCATCTGCGCGTATGGAACCTTACAAATTCGCTGAAGGATCGAAGATTGCCCTACCGATCCGAACGAGATTCGCGCCCTCTTCTATAGCAACCTCAAAGTCGTTAGTCATTCCCATAGAGAGGTATTGCATAGTAACTCCAGGGAATCGTTCGGTTTCTACCTTTTCAGCCAGTGACCTCAGTAAAGCAAAAGCAGGGCGATTTGCGTCCGGTGAAGGACTCAACTGCCCCATTGTCATTAAACCGACAATATTTGCTGTCGGATATGTCTGCGCGTCTGCCATAAATGCCAGCAAATTCTCCGAGTCTAAGCCGTATTTACTGGTCTCGCGAGTCGTGTTTACCTGAATGAGGACATCTATCCGTTGTGCTCGCTCTTCAGATCGACGCGCGATCTCTGCTAAAAGTCGCAAACTGTCAACCGAATGAATCATGGAAAACATCTCCAGAGATGCTTTAACCTTATTCCTCTGTAGGTGCCCGATAAGATGCCAACGGCACGTTTTATCAGCAGATATAGAATAGGCGACATCTACAACAGAATTGACTGCTGCGTACTTTTGTTGCGCTTCTTGAACTCGATTTTCACCGATGTTTGTAACACCTGCAGCGAGAACCGCCTGCATCTCCGATACTGAACGCCCTTTTGTAACAGCAACAAGTTCTATTGAATCCGGTGTGCGGTTACTCCGTTCCGCCGCGCGGGCGATACGTTCGTTGATGCTGAAAAGATTATCGGCAATCGAATTCAATTGACACACCCTCTCCTGGTCCTGTGAATCTCTTTTCAATTCCAAAGTCAGTTCGATTACAAGCGTTCATTAGGCTTCAAGATTTCCAGTTGATTGCGTATCTGTATCTAAGGGTTTGTTTGTATGAAGGAGTATACCAATAACGGCGATTAAAACAGCGACACTAATAATACCGATACCGACTATTATCGTATATGTCGCCTCCGTATAAATCTGCGTGACTTGAGCTGCGCTCTTGCTTTCCTCCAAAGTCCTCTGATACTTGTTAGGATGGATACCACCGAGTACGATAAAAACAAACCCAATAAAACCTATAACAATTGACAACGTTACAAAGAGCGTTCGCATTTACGATTCCTTGGGTATCTACCAAATTGTCGTCTAACAACAAACCTAAGAGATTATTGTACCTAACAAGCTGGAACATTTAGGGAAAATAACGCTACAAATTGTCGTGAGGTTACGGCTGCGGGCAGTGCTGGCACTGCAATTGCCCAATTCGCGGTATTTATATATTTAATAATACCATATTTTCACAAGGAATGCAAATTTTTCATTAGCCTGACAGAGGTAGTCAGCCATCAGCAATTAGTTATCAGTAGGGAGGTTGAGGGCTCAAGAGCAAAAAGAAACGGGTCGCGACCGAGAGGTCGCTCCTACAGCGAGGAATCTTGCGAGAAGGATCGAAACTACGGGAGAACTGAATGGCTCTATGAGCATCCAACGGTCTTTAGTTTTCGATGTTGAGTCTGATAAATGAGAGCATTCTGCCCGTTTGTCCATCCTCAGCTCGATGCGAATAAAAAAGATCTGTGCGACAGGCGGTACAAAATGGGGATACTGAAATGGCGGTGGTGGGTAAACCTATTTCAACCAATTGATTAACGTTAGCCGATTGCAGGCTCAGGTTTGTGCCGCTGCCTACGGTACTGCCGAAGTAGTCGGTAAATTGTGTGAGTAGTTCTGCGCTGACGGTATAACAGCACTTTTGAATGGAGGGGCCTAAATGAATTTGGCAGTTTGTAGCAACTGTTCCAAATAGGGTCTTCATTTGCGCGAGGGCATTTACTGCTATTCGTGCGAGCGTGCCCCGCCACCCTGCATGGACAATACCGATTGCAGGTGTTACAACATCTAATATAAAAATAGGGACACAATCGGCAGTAAAAATGCCTAACGTAACTTCGCGCTGAACCGTGACAAGTGCGTCTGCTTCTGGGAGTTGCTCAGCGAGTGGCTGCACTTCATCATCTACATAAACAACAGCAGCACTGTGAATTTGACGACAGTAGCGGAGATTCGTTAAGCCGGTCTGCTGGAAGAGAATCTCTCTGTTAGCTGCAACTGCTTTCGGATCATCACCGACCTGTTCAGCAAGATTCAAGAAGGCGTAAGGGGTTTGGCTAACACCACCGTGGCGTAGACTAATACCAGCGGTGACGATACCAGTTGCCTCGAGTTCCTGAATTGGGTGATAGGTTTTCATTTGTAGTCTTCTCGGGGTGGACTAAAGATGTCAAGTGCGACGGCGGGTTCATCAAAAGCTTTTGCACTGTGCTTTACGTTGGAAGGAATGAGGTAAGCATCCCCCTTTTTAAGGATCTGGGACTCTCCATCAATGGTTAATTCAAATGTCCCTTCAAGGACCATTCCCATCTGTTCGTGGGGATGGCTATGTTCAGCGACAACACTATGAGGTTTCAGATTAACGAAGGACATCATCAGTTTTTCGCCGTGAAGGGTCCGGATGCTGGCTCCGTCAAAAACCTTTTTTTCTGGTTGTTCATCAATGACAAAAAAAGGCATCGAGTGTGGGTGCCTCCTGTTCTTTACTGCTTGCGTAGCTTGGCACCTCGCCAGCAACTGGATTTCGTTGACTATGGAAATGGCACATCGGGTGTGATAGGCTCGACATAAAGTAACCGCTTACAATTTGAGCAGTAAACCGGTTTCTCAAACTTCTGTGCTTCCTTTAGCGTCTGCGGCTGAATAGCGATGCGGCAGGTACCACAAGTCCCATTTTTGCCCAAGGCTACAAAACCGCTTTTCACTCGTGCTGCACCAGATTCGCTTGCCAACTGTGCTTTTATCCATCGGTGATATTCATCTCTGCGCACCTTGTCAATTTTGGGGAGAAATGCCTTCCGCTGTTTTAACTTTTCCTCTCGCTCTGTTCCTAAGGCACGCAGTTCCTGCCGGAGTTGTTCTGTTTCGGTAGCGGTTTTTTCCTTTTCTCGGTTTACCTCAACTTCCAGTTCCGCCAACTCTTTTTTCAACCGATCGCCCTCCTCCATGAGGATTAGGATAGCGTCTTCTGCCTCATTGTCTTGCTCACCTAAGAATTCAATCTGGCGTTCGAGGGCATTATAGGCTTCGTTGGATGTGACAGTCCGCTGTTCGGTTTGATATTTTTCGCGTTGCACAGCGTTCATTTCAATTTGAGCGTTTCTGGCGCGCTGCGCTTTTTCTGCTTCCGCGAATTCTCCCGATTTTGCTGCGATGTCCTCTTCATATTTGGCAACCTCTGCCTCTAATTGTTCGATCTGGCGTGGGATGGTTTGAAGTTTTTGTTGGATTGACAATAATTCCAAGTCGCGTTTTTGTAATTGGTAAAGCAGCGCGAGTTGTTGCCTCAAAGACTCGTTAGCCATATACTTCCTGCTCCTTTTCGACGAGGTAGGCGAAAAAAATGCCGAGTTGATACAAAATGAAGAGCGGTATTGCCATCAACAGCATTGACCATGGATCTGCGGGTGTCAGCAGAGCCGAAATCACACAAATACCCAATAAAGCATAGTTTTGCTTTTCACGAAAGCCGCTTGCGTTAATCACACCGATACGGGACAGAAACGCCATCACTATCGGTAACTCAAAAGCGATCCCGAATCCTAAGATTAACTTTGTTACAAGGTTTATATAATTTTCCAAGTCCCATCGATTCGGCATCTCTGGAAACAGTTGTGCGGAGAACTGTAGGACTACCGGTACAACAATAAAGTAGGCGAAAACAGCACCGATGGTGAAAAATGCGACGATGATTAGAAAAAGCGGCACAGCGAATCGCTGTTCCTCACGATTCAGTGCCGGAAAAACGAATGCCCAGACCTGATAAATGATTATCGGCAATGCAAGCAAAATACCGGCAGTAATCCCCAATTTCAGGAACGCCATGATACCTTCTAAGGGTCCGACTTTCATGAGTTCGGCGTTGATGCTGGAAGTTCCAGCACGCAAAGCGATTGTGAGAAACCCGAATATTGAGCCATCACCACCGACTGTGGCATCAATAGCATTCGCAATCAGTGTGTTCATAGATGTCTGTAACGGGAACATAACAACCTTCTCAATCGGTTTGCTAAAGGATAGACACAACACCGTAAAAAGAGTGATTGCGATTGCCGCGATGATAATGCGCCGCCGGAGTTCCTCCAGATGCTTCCAGAAGGTCATTGCGACATCGTTAGATTCCTTAGATTCCATAGTGCGTTCCGCTTCGCGAGGTTCTTTTTACCTAAGAGGTTTTCGGAGGTTTGATATTCGGTTCGGTTTCCCGATCAATTTCATCGGCTGCCTTTGTCAGTTCATCTTGGATCTCGGTGCCGGCACTCTTAAATTCTCGGATCGCTTTCCCGAGCGAACGCCCCATTTCCGGTAATTTTTGGGGTCCGAAAATGACGAGCGCAACCACAAGGATTATAAAGATTTCTATTCCGCCTATTCCGCCCATATTCCTCACTCCTCCTTCAATGGTATATGGTAGTCTATCAGGGCATTCAGTTTTCAGCAGTCAGTTATCAGTAGGTGTCGTTTCAAACTCCGCCTGCGAAGCGGGGAAACCAGACAAAAATGGAAAACCGAATGGCTCCGGCAGTCTATTATCTATAGTATACAATTAGTATACAATGAAATGGATCTATTCGCAAGTAATTTTTTTGTTTTCGGTTGTTGGAGGAATGGTTGTCAGTTATCAGTTGGGGAAGGTTCATGCACACCAAGAATTTACATAACAACAGATAGTATCTATTGTCTGAATCAGGATTTATTAGGATTAGAGGATTTGCAGGATTCAAGCGTAATTGTAAAACATAGTGAACATTAAAAAATGTCCATTACGCTGTTGGAATGGGCTGCTCTGATTCGGAGTAGGGGTGAAATGTGTTAGCGGGTGCAGATTGCTGGTATGTGAGAAAACGCGCGAATTTCAGTGTTTTCAGGGTAAAATCGGAGATATATCTAGCGTTTTCCACCTCGGTAATGCCTACCGTGTATTGCACTCCAAATTTGCCAAAAGTATTATATTTGATGCCGTTAGGTTTAATGCATATCGCGCTATGTGTTTTGGAACAGGAATCACCTTAGGACCTTGTCCATGTCCTGATTGCTTATTTCGCATTGTTGGAATACCGCTCTCCAAGATAGATCTTACCGCGCTAAATTGTGATACCATGTATTTTGGGAATAGCCCTTCGTTGAACAGAATGCCAATTAATTTTTTAGCAGCATCAGTTTGGTTGTAGTTCCATTTTCTTTTTTGGCAAATGGATTTCATACAACTCTCGAATGCTTTCAAACACTCATTCATGGATTCCTTGTATCTTCCTGCCTGATAGTGATCATAAGCACACGAGAATTCCGCATTCGCGCCCTTATACATTGGGCCAGCAAGGATAGTAAGTACAGGTTTTACTATCTCCTGATGTGTAAATTGAGAATCAACCTGAATCATTCGCTCGGATTAATATGATAGCCTACACCGTTTTCATTAAGATTTTCGTTTAGCTCT